>NZ_JBRILQ010000010.1:0-120012 GCF_052977045.1 Shewanella sp. 125m-7 | reverse complement strand
CGCTCGACTTGCATGTGTTAGGCCTGCCGCCAGCGTTCAATCTGAGCCATGATCAAACTCTTCAATTAAAGTTTTTTGCGTCATCCACCTTACAAGTAAGGCTAAATCAGCGGCTCAACGAATTCTGTGATTTGCTTCCACTTCGAAAAAGTGAAACCAAACTTTTTTCATATTGCTATGAACACTCATTCATTAAGTCAATTTTGATTGTCTCGTGAGAGACAATTTCGAATAACTTAATCTCTGCGAGTGCCCACACAGATTTGCTTGTCATATTGTTAAAGAGCGTGCCAATTCTATTAAGGCAAAAGCCTTTCAAATGGCGCCTTAGACGCTTAGGTCGTTTGGCTGAGGAGGCGTATTCTACACTCTCCAGTGTCGGCGTCAAGCGCTTATTTTAAGAAGTTTTTCAAGCGATGATTCTTTATACACTCTCGTGTTAACAACCATCAAACGAAGCTCTTAAAGCGTTTGTCACCTGAATCAAATCTCCTAAGAGTTTTAACTCTAACCCTTTATAAAAAGAGCTAACCGATACTGCTGCAAGTCCCGTTCTATCTAGCTTTTGCTAAGAGCGAATGGCCTGCTGTGCCGTGTCAGTGGATGCGCATTATAGGGAGATTTGAGATCAGCGCAAGAGGGTTTATTAATTAAATTAGAATAACTGAATCAAGCGCATAGTTATCAAACGATACGTTGTTTTATGCAGCATAAAAGGTGGTTCCACGTGCATTTTACTGATTAAACCTAAGCGGAGTCTGCTATCGACAGTTTAAAAGTATCGATTTTTATGGTTTGCGTTTGATCATATTTGCATGCTAAATACGAAAATGCCCCAGAGTAGGATACATGGGGCATTTCATTGTCGAAGCGACTATAGAGCAGTGGCCTACATTTCTCTATCTTATGTTTTCAATAGGCAGAGCACGATACTCTACTTAATACCCCTGAGCCTAAGTAGCTAACTTATACTTATCTATAGACAGTCGATATCATTAACTATCAGGCTAAGTTTAAGCCTACCCTAGCGCTTTCATGCTGTTTATCTAAGCCTTAGCCTAGAATTTAAGTTTAAGCCTGCAAAGCCCACTATCTTGCAATGTTAGTCGCGAGGTACGCTGGCACGTCAGCAATTGAATCAAGTACAACCGTTGCAGCAGCAATGGCTTCATCTGTAACCGACTTACCTGTTCTGACCAAAATACGAGTAGGAATACCTGCAGCCTCTGCCGCCAACATATCATCGCGCTTATCACCAACCATCACTGACTGCGACAGGTCGATTTTCAAAAATTGTGCGGCTGAGTTTAGCATGCCAGGTTTGGGCTTGCGGCAATCACAATCAATTTTGTATTCACCGATACCTTTTTCAGCATGATGCGGACAATAGTAGATCCCATCAAGCTCAACACCTTTATCGACAAAGTTCCAATCCATCCATTCAGTTAAGGAGTGAAATTGATCTTCGGTATACATTCCACGAGCAATACCTGACTGGTTGGTAACGACTGCAAGTAGATAGCCCATATCTTTAAGAGATGCGCATGCTTCAAACACACCGTCTATATATTCAAAATCGTCAACCTGGTGTACATAACCATGGTCTAGATTGATAACGCCATCTCTGTCTAAAAATACCGCTCGATTCACAATACATTCTCTCTAATATGCAATAGCTATTATTATTTCACTCATTACAACAAAATGCACCGTGAACTTGCGTTAAAGCATCGAATATCGTGTAATGGATAAAATATACAACAACTGTTTTACTTATTTATATTCAGCTAAAACCTAACTAGCTACGCAACTATAGTGATGGAAATAATAAGATGTCTACTATCTATGACCAAAGACGCAAACAACTGCTGCAGCAATTACCCAATAACAGCTTAGTCCTTTTAGTTGGCTACCAACAAAAGGTACGTAGCAAAAACATAAAATATCATTTTAGGCAAGATAATGATTTTCTCTACTTAACTGGATTTAATGAGCCAGATGCAATCGCGCTGCTAATTAAACGCCCAGTCAATGAGTACCTCTTATTCTGTCGCCCAAAAGATCCTTCACAAGAAGTAAGCTTTGGCGCCCGTGCTGGCGCTGAAGGTGCGGTAACACTTCATGGCGCAGATAAGGGTTTTGCGGTTACTGAGTTCGAACAAACCTTGTTACCTCTGCTACAAGGAATAGAGAATATTTATATCAGTGATGAGTTAGGTCGCTTCTCAACAGAGCTGGTTAACTGGTCAAATTATCATAGACACCACTGCTCATTTGATACGCCGAAGCTATTCACCACTATCAAGCCGTTAGCCGAAGTATTACATTCAAAGCGTGTGATAAAAACCGACGACGAGCTAGCTAAAATCCGCTCAGCAGTCAGTGCATCCACTGCGGGCCATAAAGCGGTAATGCAAGCATGCCAGCCTGGAGTCAATGAGCGCGAGCTGTCTTCGTTATTTGATTTCACCATCGCCAAATATGGCTGTAACGACGTCGCCTACCCAAATATCGTTGCGGGAGGAAATAATGCTTGCTGCCTACATTATGAAGAAAACTGCTGCGAACTTGTTGACGGTCATGTATTACTTATCGACGCTGGCGGCGAGTTTGAACATTATGCTGCTGATATCACCCGCAGTTACCCAGTAAATGGTAAGTTCACTCTGGAACAAAGAAACATCTATCAATTGGTGCTCAATGCGTTAGATCAAGCGATTGAATCAGTTCGCCCGGGCACACCTTGGAGTTGTCTCTACGAAACCTGTATGCAAGTCATGGCTCGCGGACTTAAAGAGCTTGGTCTTTTAACGGGTTCTATCGACGAAATTATGGCAACAGAAAGCTATAAACGTTTCACCGTTCATAAGACGGGTCATTGGCTTGGCATGGATGTGCATGATGTGGGGCCTTACCACGATAGTATCGGCAATTGGCGCACATTAGAAACGGGGATGGTGTTTACCATCGAGCCTGGGATCTATATTCCAAACGATGCCCTTGATGTGCCAGAGTCTTATCGCGGCATGGGGATCCGTATCGAAGACGATATTTTAGTGACCAATGATGGATTTGAAAACTTGTCCGCAGATGTGCCACGGACAGTTAAAGAAATCGAATCCTTTATGGCTAAATAAATAGACCAAAAATCATGGGAAGCTTTATCACAATAATTATAGCGATTATCCACAGACAGCTATATATATTCATAGGCTAGGTTGTTCCCCCCTAACGCGGCTAGTAAAATTAGCCGCTTACTCCCCCACATACTTTAGCCACTCCTAATACCTTAAGTATTAACGTTTAAATGGCATTTTTGAAGGGAATTTAAAACGCATTAAAACACCTAAAAAAACCTCCTAGGCGACTCGATGCAAACTAATCTGAAATCGGCATAACGAGTGTCTCATTATGCGTAAGTTTTACTCTAAAAAGAACAGAACCTTACTGGCATCACACTTTATTTATGTTGTTAATGTTCAGCTTAGGGTTGAAATTATTGTCTCTATCAAGGCGAGCTCTCTAGTCATAGCGCTATGACTAGAGAAATCAACATAGATCGGGGCGATAAGAGCGGTGTTAAGTGGCGCTGCTTAACCCGAGTTCAAGTTAACTAGATTATGCTTGTCCGAATAGGGATTTACTTTAACTCTAGGAAGGGTTGAGGTGATAGCTGTTAGAATTGGCTGAGGCTGAAATAGAGATAACGCAAGGCTGAGTCAACAGTCTTTAAAAGATTGTTAAGCAGACTCCTGCGTTACATCGATTATAACCGTTACTGAGTGAAATCAGACTTCATACTCTTCTTAAACCAATCGGTTAATAAATCTCTCTCGTAAGGAAAAGGGTCATTAGTGATCGGTTGGATCCCAAATAGGAATCCCATATTATCCAATTTCTCAGTACCTGATTTTATCACTTTACCATTTTGGCTTAAGGTGTATTCAAAACTGATTTTTGGTGGGTATAGCTCGGTGACTACGCGAACATCCTCAGCTGCTGTGGCACCAAAAGTAGGCTGCACATCACCGGCTAAATCGACATTAGTAACGATTAAATCAAGCTGTTGATCTTTTGCCAAATGTTCGTTGGTAAGTCTACCTAGTTCATCTGTTAGCTGTGTAAAGAGGTATTGCTCAAATTTTGACTGCAGGCCAATAGTTGCTTCGATATCACTGTATTTATTGATATCTTGCCATAAAACATTGAGGTTACCATCATTAGTCATAATATTGAGAGGAACCTCAGGCTCTTCTGTTTTCGCACAACCACTCAAGATTAATGTTGTAGTAATAGTTATCAGTAAAAGTATTTTTTTCATGTCGGCTCCATTTATTTCAAACCATATTATTTATAACTCAATTTTTTAACATTGCGAGTTTTTTTTACAATTCAATTAATCAATTGATACCTAACACCTTTAAAGACTTCAGTTCCCCTAATGATGATTCACTCTCTAAAACACTAAACGGTAGATGTTTCAAAGGTCATTATTTACCTCTCACCAATTAAGAATTGGTCAAAGACTATCTTCTGCCAGTATAGATAGGTAAAAAACCAATAATCGGGCTTAGACACATTAACACTGAGCTACTGAGCTTTTTATGACAGTTTTTCAACAAGCGCTGCGACCTTCTGTGCAGAAATAACGGCACCTTCATGCAGACCGTCATACAGATAAGCTCCGACATAATAGCTATGGTTACTGCCATTATTGTCGATAATATCGTGGCGATAATAAAATGCTTCGACGCTATAAAGTGGCGTATGGTGCTCAAAAGTTTGAATGACATTTTCTTTGGCTATTAAACAATCAATATTATAGCCCAAACTGTATCGCTGCTCTGTTGGCAAGTCACAAATACGATTTAAGTTTGCGTTATAGCCCCAGCCTGCTTGAGTCTGAAAAAAATCAAACTCCGAAGGATGAGATATACCATAACGCTGGTAAACCAAAGAGTCTGTGTGCAGAACAGTTGTAGCTGCATTCTTTTTCCAAGGGGAAAACCTCTCGATTTCAGTGGCTGTAGGGTCGGATATCAGCGTCAAAACCTGATCTGGCGGAACGGCTAAGATTAGCTTATCAAAATGCTCCTCGATATTATCACCCCATTTAAGAGTCACCCCACTATCAGATCGCCTTATTGAAGTTATATTGGCATTTAGGCGTACACTACCATTTAGTTGCTGTTCAATTTTCTCGATATAGCTGTAGACCCCTCCATCAATACGTTTCCAGTCAGCCCAAAAGTAGCGCCTAAAAATAGTAAATGCCAATTCTGCAGGAACCTTGACAATCGCTTTGTAGGGCATTGAAAAACAATACATAGTAAACAGCTTTAACCAGGTATTTTTAATCTTATGTTGACCCACATAATCCGCCAAAGGCTTACCTCTTAGCGTTGAAGCTGGTTTAAGGTATACCTGCAGCAATAACCAATTTGCTGAGAGGTAAACAAAAGCCAGTTTAACGAACTCGACTAAAAGACCAGCACCCTTTATATTTCCGGTGATCACAGAGGGGGAAAGAAAACGTTTCTGATTACGTTTAAATAGGGCCGAGCCCACTTTTAAAGGCTTAAGTTCAACACCGAGTTCTTGCATTAGTGAGCGGAAATGCTTGAAGTTACTAGAAAACTCAACCACCCCACCTTCAAGAGTGATCTTTGGATCGATCCCCGCTATTTTTACATTCTTATTAACGGTGCGAATATGACCACCTAATATAGGCTGCTTCTCAAACACGGTGACAGTATGCCCTAGCTTACTCAGATAGTAGGCCGTCACCATCCCACTGGCACCACCACCGATAATCGCAAACTTCATTGCGTCCTCCCGACTCTCATTCTACTGAACAGGTATGGGGATCATTTAATGATTCAATCAGTAATTAAATACGCTCTCCACTGAGCTTTTGATACAAGTTTGCACCGGTCCAGAATGTCCCAGCAAATCCCGCATAACCGGATGAAGCATTACAGAAATAGAGATCTTGCAACGAGCTGTTCTCGGTTAATCTCCACAAGTTAAAATAAGCAGGTGTCATCGCCGAACCATAGGAGTTCCCCTCAGGACACCAGCAAAAGTTTTCATTAGTCGTCGGACTACCGGTATTTTTATACGCTAAGTAGTCTCTAAAATCTGCAATATAATGCTTTTCAACCGTATCGATTATGGCGTCAAATATCTCTCGTTTTTTGTTTCGATATGCTCTGGGATCACTTTGTTTTAACGCTTTAAAGTATTGGTAGTCAGCAACCGTTAAAAACTCTATAACCTGCTGTCCTTCAGGCCTATCAGAACAGTCATGGGTCAAAAAACCTGGGGTAGAAATTGCAAAACTCGGAGCCGAATAATCGTGCTGGTAATACATGGTATCAAAAGCGGTATTAAGATCTTGATGACTGGTGTGGAAGATATTCCACTTACCAAAACCATAGTCTTCTAACTTGATATCTTTGACCACACAGTAGGCCATAAAATTTGAAGGGGAGTAGGCATAATCTAACTGTTTTCTGAGCCTAAAAGAGAACTTTTCTATACCGATTAAATGAGCCGCTTTTTTAGGATCCATATTACAAATAGTGCGCTTACCTTGATAGCGGCTCACTTCCTCGCTGACAAGGTTTCTTGCTTCAACCCCGATAACCCGATTACTTTCGACGATAAATTTCTCCACTTGAGTCTGATAGATAATCTGCCCACCATTGGCAGTAATCGTATCGACTAACGAATTGATGACATGTTCGAAATGATGTGTCGGGTAGTAGGCTCCCCTCTGATATCCGGTAAATAGTAGAACCCAGGCACAAAATGAAAGCTGATTAGGCGGCAGTAAAAAATCAGGCCACTGAAGTGCCAGTAGTGTTTGCGCCTCTAGCGGTAAATGGTGTTTATCAAAGACCTGTTGCAGGGTAAACCTTATGTTTCTACATGCGGTTACCGTTTCTCTTAAATTTGCGAATATATTCTTATAGCGTTCGTCGCCTGATAGCACTGCTAAACCATCGGCCGTTCGTCTTACTTCATCGATAAAAGCCGTGCATTGTGTCCCATGGGCAGGAAAAAGGGATTTAAGTCTTTTAAGCAGTTGCTCTGTATCATAGGGGATATCCAACTGGTATCCCGGCATTCTCATATGATCGAAGCCTTGAGGATCAAATGATTCAAAAGTGACCTGTTTATCCAATTGTAGTTTTTTTAGTACCTTGTTAACCGTCTCCCCCTCCCCGCAGTTCCAAACATAATGCAGCTGTGCATTAAATCTATAATGCTTGCCAATTGGGAAGGTATGACCAAAACCACCAGGGTATTGATGCGCCTCTAACATCAGTACTTTACTTCCCGACTTTGCACTGAGAGCACCAAAAACTAACGCAGATAAACCACTACCAAGGATCAAATAATCCGCATCCATTATCCACTCCACTTGTATCGTGAGGGTAAAGTATCTTAAACAGCCTTATTGATTGTAGTGCGCGGTTGACTCGCCAGCAAATAAGCCAATCGCGATAAACAAGTACTGGCAACTCATCTGTGCGACTTACACTACACCAGCATCGATGTGATAGGTTAATCATATCAATGACCCTAGATCATAGCCTATGCTTAAGGAATATCATGGATAATACGGAAAACGTGGAAATGATAAAGTCCCAAGCAGTCATGCTTAAAATTACAAAAGTAGTCGAAACAGAATGTCATCAAGACGCCTGCGCACTACTGAACGAGGGATTTGTTTTACTGGGGATAAATACCAACGTATTTGAAGACAGTGAAAATCGCTTTGTGTACTCGCTTGGCTTTCCAAAACCTGCAGATAAACTCAGTGATTGGGCTAGATCAAACTTTTAAGAGTCCAATCATCTTTGTACTGTGAAAATCAGCAGGAATACTGCAAAGATAAATCCATCCAGTACTTCAACAACAGAAACATTGTAAATGAAGTTAGGCTC
Source organism: Shewanella sp. 125m-7 (assembly GCF_052977045.1). Classification (NCBI taxonomy): domain Bacteria; kingdom Pseudomonadati; phylum Pseudomonadota; class Gammaproteobacteria; order Alteromonadales; family Shewanellaceae; genus Shewanella; species Shewanella sp. 125m-7. The sequence continues at coordinate 112,057 of NZ_JBRILQ010000010.1, read as the reverse complement.
AACTCCATTTACAACCACAGATGCTGATATTTAAATCGCCTGCTTAGTTAACTTCCAGCCACTCTATTACTTAACGATAAGCTGTTAGCTCTAAAGATAGGCCAACCTAGTTAAACCTATCGATTCGATAGGGACTTAAGTCGATATTAGCTTGCTGACCTAGCACCTCTTGAGTCAACAGTTTAGCCGTTAACGCCGACCAGGTAAGACCTAAATGTTGATGGCCGAAAGAGAAAAACACATTGGCGTGGGTTTGACTACGACCTAATACCGGTAGGCTATCAGGCATAGACGGCCTAAAGCCCATCCAGCGTTCTCCATCATTAACTGAGGCATCGGCAAATAAATCTGGCAATAATGCCTTACCATGGGGAAATAAACAGTCAGCCCTAGCATCGACTAATGGCGCTTTTAAACCGCCAAACTCCACCGTTCCGGCTAATCGCGTGCCATCGAGCATAGGCGTTATAATGAACTTACGGTTATAAGATGCCACGGGCCGAGATAAGCTACTTTTTTGTGGCATCATTAAATGATAACCACGCTCAGTTTCCAGCGGCACAGAATAACCTAATTGCTTAACAAAAGGCTTTGACCAAGCACCAGATGCTATCACCAACCTGTCAGTATTCTCGCTAGCACCAGAGCCCATATCCAGCTTGATGCTCGAGCTGGTATTCACCGTGTTGATTTTAACAACCTCTTCTGTGCGTAGCTTGCCACCTAACGCTTTAAATTTGGCTTCAAACGCTTGGCATAAACGGAAAGGATCGCTTGTGTGACCGACATGGGTAAAATACAAACCATGGGTGATCTTGTTACTCAGTGATGGCTCCAGCGCCCTAACTTGATCCCCATAGAGTAGTTGCACTTCTACACCCGCATCAGCATAAGCTCGAAACTCCTTTTGAACTTCCTCTATCGCTGTGGCTTCAAAAACCAATAAGCTACCATTGAAAACCAATAAGTCTTCACAGCCACAAAACTTAGCAAGCGATTTCATTGCCGCTATTGAATCTTGATTAAGCGCCTTGATTGCACGGCTATTTCTAGCTCTACGTGATGGCAACATATTGTGTAAAAAGCGCATAAACCAAGGTAAGGCTTTAAAAAAGTACTTAGGCTGAATACGAAATGGCCCTAGGGGATCCATTAACATTCCAGGCAACTTTGGCAGCATGGCAGGATCGGCTAGTGGGAATACCTGCTCAGTGGCAAAATGCCCTGCATTGCCCTTAGACGCCCCGGCACCCGTCCCCTCTTTATCTATAACCGTGACATTAAACCCTTCTCGTTGCAGCTCAATCGCTGCAGATAAGCCCACGATTCCTGCACCAATGATAGTGAGATCACCAGGTTGGCTATGATTTTGATTGTGACTGTGCTGATTTAGACTCTGGTTTTGATCCAGGCCCAGCTCTGAACCTTGACTACTGCTGTTCATTTATATCTCTCCAATCTCGTTCTCCATTTACTGTTGTAACCGCTATTTAACCCAATCTCAGGTTATTTAACGCAACATAAAGCCATCTTGGAAGACGTCATCAGGGTCAATAAAGAACTGATGTTTCCCTGTGATAAATGAGCGGCCTGACACTTCTGGGATCACCGCTTGCTTGCCATAAAATTCGGATGTTGCAGCGGCACTAACAATCATTCTGCCATCAACAATACTCTCAATCATCAGCGGTGTATTTAGCTCGACCTCACCTTTTGCGTGCAACAAGGCAATACGACCCGCCACACCAGTGCCGGTCGGCGAACGGTCGACTTCACCGTCAGCAAAAATGCACACATGACGAGAATGAGCCTCAGGGTTTGTTACCTTTTTAGAGGTAAACATGGTGCCATACAAAAAGCTTAGGTCTTCTTCTAATGGGTGCGTTAATACGTGAGTCGCCATAACGGCATGCTTAATACGACGCCCGATATCGATTAATTGAGCGACGTTATCTTGACCACAGCTGATCCCATGTTCATCAGCATCGACATACGCATAGTAAGCCCCACCAAAACCAATATCGTATTTTACCTCACCAAAACCATCAACATTCACGCTGCAATCCAACGCGTCCGCCCAAGAGTCCACATTTTTAAAACTCGCGTGAATTTTACCCGCTTGGTCGCGATAGGCTTTTGCCGTGATTAATCCTGCTGGCGCATCTATTTTTATAACTCTAGACGAGTCCGTTAATTCAATCGTTCCGGTTTCACACATGACTTTAACCAAAGCCAAGATGCCATGACCACACATGCTGCTATAGCCTTCGTTGTGCAAGAATAGTACGCCAAAATCAGCATTTTCAGTCACGGCTTCCGTAATAAGTGCACCATACATATCCGCATGACCTCGTGGTTCATGCATTAGCAACTTACGGTAAGTATCTAAATGCTGTTGCACGTATTGGCGCTTTTCTAAGATTGTATCGCCCTTAATCTCTGGGTAACCAGAAACGATTATCCTTAACGGCTCACCTTCTGTGTGTGCATCTATAGTGACAAAGTCTTTGAAACTACTCGCCAATTCTGCGTTTATTGTGATCGACTGCATTTTTTTATTGCTCCCGCATTAACATTTGGATATTGTATACAATAATTCTTGTGGTTTTAGTAGCACTTTCTCAGATACATACCCTAAACAAAAGGGTTTCAATTTGAAAACATGCGTATACAATATACCAATCTATGCATAACTCCAAACGCTACACTGCAGTAAATAGAGGCTTAGTATGAAGGTAAATTGGCAAGGTGTTTTTCCAGCAATATCAACACAGTTTAATGAAGATGGTTCAATCAATTACGAGTCAAATTCTCGTATGTTGGAAGACTTAATCAGAGATGGTATTGACGGAATTATTGCTTTAGGCACAATTGGAGAGAACGCCTCTCTTAGCTCAGAAGAAAAGCGTGAGTTCATCAAGCACACTGTTGAAACTGTAAAAGGTCGTATTCTTGTTTTATCAGGTTGTACTGAAAACACTGCAGAAGTCGCATCTTTATATGCACAAGATGTAGAAAAGCTAGGTGTTGATGGCCTGATGCTACTTCCTGCTATGGTATATCACGGCACTGACCGTGAAGTGGTAACTCATTACCAAACCGTTGCTCGTTCAACTAAATTACCTATCATGATCTACAACAACCCTGTTGGTTACGGTATTGACATCGATCTTGAAATGACAGCGATTCTTGCAGAAGAAGAGAACATCGTTGCAATCAAAGAGTCAACCACTGATACGCGCCGCCTAACAGAGCTGCAAACCCGTTTCGGTGATCGTTTCAACATTCTATGTGGTGTTGACGATATCGCACTTGAAAGCCTATTCCTTGGTGCAACGGGCTGGATTTCGGGCCTAACAAACGTATTCCCACGCGAATCAGTCACCCTTTATAAGCTAGCACGCGCAGGCCGTATTGAAGAAGCACGTGAAATCTATCGCTGGTTCATGCCACTGCTGCGTTTAGACACCATCCCAACACTTGTACAGTGCATCAAGTTTGCCGAGCAAATTGTCGGTCGCGGTAGCGAGAACGTTCGTCTTCCACGAATGACACTCATCGGTGAAGAGCGTGCATACGTTGAGCAAGTTATTGCTAAAGCACTTGAAACTAGAATCGACTTAGACAAGTACAACCTCGACTAATAAAAGTCGGTTCCGTAAAAGCCAGCCGTTTAATGCAAGTTAAACGGCTGACTTTGCTCACTTTATCAATAACGAAAACAATAATGAAAACAACAATGATTACAATGGAGTATTTTACATGCTGAAAGGCACTTTTTTTTGTGTAGATGCCCACACTTGTGGCAACCCAGTTAGACTTGTCACCAGCGGCCACCCTCACCTGCTTGGCGACACCATGAGCGAAAAACGCCAACATTTCCTTCGAGAATATGATTGGATCCGTAAGGCATTGATGTTTGAGCCACGTGGCCACGATATGATGTCAGGCGCCTTTCTTTATCCTCCCTGTTCTGACAATGCTGATGCTTCAATCCTATTTATCGAGACCAGTGGCTGCTTACCTATGTGCGGGCACGGTACTATTGGCACCATCACCGCTGGAATAGAATCAGGTTTGCTTACCGGTAAAACCCCCGGCCAACTCATCATTGACGTACCAGCGGGTCAAATCAAAATCGACTACCAGCAAACAGGTGAAAAAGTCGACTGGGTAAAAATCTATAATGTTGCTGCTTACTTAGCCCATCGAGACCAAATCCTTGATGTTCCAGGGCTAGGCACATTAAAAGTTGATGTGTCTTACGGTGGTAATTACTACGTTATTGTTGACCCACAAGAAAACTTCCCCGGACTTCGTCATTGGAGCGCGGGTGACATTTTAAAGTGGAGTCCGATTGTAAGAGAAGCAGCTCAACAGCAACTGACCTGTGTTCACCCAGACGATCCAACGGTGAGTGGCGTAAGTCACGTACTTTGGACTGGTGACACGATAAGTGAGGGGTCCAACGGCGCCAATGCCGTTTTCTATGGCGACAAAGCCATCGACCGTTCACCTTGTGGAACAGGCACCAGTGCACGTCTTGCACAACTTTATACCAAAGGCTTATTAAACGTGGGCGATGAATACACCCACGAAAGCATTATCGGCAGCCAATTTGTTGGTCGTATCGAAGCCGAAACTAGGGTCGGCGAACACAAAGCAATAATGCCGAGCATAAAGGGTTGGGCGCGAATTATTGGGCAAAATGCCATCACAGTTGATGACAGCGATCCATACGCGTTCGGCTTTCAAGTCATCTAACCATACGAATTTCTAAATGAGCTTTAAAACTCAGGAGTAAACATGACAGATTTAAACAAAGTTGCCATCTCTGGCCAGCATTTTGTAAACGGTGCTTGGACTAACCAAGAAACTGAATTTAGCAGTACGAATCCTGTTACCAACGAAGCGCTAGTTTGGCGCTTTGCCAACGCTAGCAAAAGCATTGTTGAAAACGCAGCCACCGCCGCCAAGCAAGCATTTGTTCAATATCGCAGCTTAGCGCCAACGCGTCGTGCCGAATTTTTAGACGCGATTGCCGATGAAATACAAGCCGATATTGCAGCGATTACTGAAACAGCCCATTTAGAGACGGGGTTACCAATGGCACGCCTTCAAGGCGAAACAGGCCGTACTTGTGGCCAATTACGACTATTTGCTGGCAACCTAAGAAATCCAATTGATAGTCGCTATGTGGATTTAGCCAACCCAGAAAGACAACCACTGCCTAAACCCGATACCAGACTTACAACTTTGCCACTTGGCCCAGTTGCTGTATTTGGCGCATCGAACTTCCCACTAGCCTTCTCTACTGCTGGCGGCGATACAGCATCGGCACTCGCAGCAGGTTGTAGTGTGGTCGTAAAAGGTCACCCGGCTCACGCAGCGACAAGTGAACTGGTAAGCCGTGCAATAGAGCGCGCCGCTGTTAAGTGCGATATGCCAAAAGGTGTTTTTAACTTGGTTCAAGGTGTCACGCCAGAAGTATCGACCCAGCTAGTAACAGCCACTGAGATTAAAGCCGTTGGTTTTACAGGATCACTAAAGGTTGGCCGTATTTTGTCAGACCTTTGCGCCGCGCGCCCAGAGCCGATCCCATTTTATGGCGAGCTAGGTTCAACTAATCCACAGTTTATTTTGGCGAATATCCTAGAAGAGCAAGCAGAAAGCTTAGCCTCGACTCAAGTGCAATCAATGCTTATGGGACACGGTCAATTTTGTACTAGCCCTGGCGTGATTGTAGCGATTAAAGGTGACGCGTTAAATCGTTATACGGCGACGCTCGCACAAGACGTTGCTTCTCAAAGCGCGGCAAGCATGCTGACTGCAGGTATTGCTAGCACTTATCAAGCACAGATTGACGCCTTGTTAACTAACCCAAAAGTTGAACTCATTGCTCAAGGTGAGTCTTCACCTGCCAATCACTTTACCCGCCCTACAGCGTTAAAAGTGACGGCTGCAGACTTTATAGCTTCAAGAGCGATCCAACAGGAAGTGTTTGGTCCTTGCGCAGTACTGGTTGAGTGTGACGATTGTGCACAAATGCAAGTTATTGCAGAGCAACTCGAAGGCCAGCTAACAGCAACGGTTCACGGCTTAGTGTCAGAGTTTGCCGATAACAAAACGTTAATTGAAGCCATTGCATTCAACGTAGGCCGCTTAATTTTCAATCAAATGCCAACGGGTGTTGAGGTTTGTCACTCCATGAATCATGGCGGTCCATACCCAGCAAGCACTGACAGCCGAACCACCTCTGTTGGTTCTGCGGCCATGGCGCGTTTTGAGCGACCTATTTGCTATCAAAATATGCCAGAAGCTTTACTGCCTACTCGCATAACTGAAGGCGAAACAGGCGTCATCACCTTCTAGAAATGTCAAAAATATGGAAGGGAAACCATCGGTTCCCCTTTCATTATATTGGCATTAGCGGTAACCTAGGACAGATCAACTTGCATAAATAACAAAAAATCGGGAACTATGAGCAGAACAACACCTATCGTCCATAAAACTCGCACACAAATTGTGGTCGAGGTGCTTAGGGAAAAAATCCTTTCTGGTGAAATCGCGGCAGGCAAACCCTTACGTCAAAGTGCCTTAGCTGATGAATTGAATGTTAGTCGAATTCCAGTAAGAGAAGCCTTATTGCAATTAGAGGCCGAAGGCTTAGTTAAGTTTGAAGCTCATAAAGGTGCAACAGCAACACTACTTTCAGTAGAGCATGTCACCGAACTTTTTGATTTACGAGCATTGATCGAAGGCGACTTACTGGCTAAGTCGATACCGAATTTAAGTGAAGAAGACCTCAACCAAGCCGAAAGTATTCTGCAAGAAATGGATGCGGCTTTCCAAGATGAAGAGCAAATTGAAAATTGGAGTGGTCTAAACTCACAATTTCATATATGCCTTTATAGTGCGGCGAACCGCCCACACACACTTGAGGTTGTTCAAGGATTGAATACCAACTGTGACCGTTACGTTCGATTACAACTATTTTTAGCAAGCGGTGTGCCTAAAGCGCAACAAGATCACCGTGAGTTACTAGAATATTGTAAGAAGAAAGATGTCGATAATGCAGTGCAAGTATTGCGCGCACATATCTTACACGCTGCCGAAGCGATCCGCATATTAGTTAGCCAACAAGAGGGCTAGCTCACTGTTGCTTAGCAATATTATTGCTAAGCTTTACTTATACAGATCCCATAAGGCAGAGCTCAGGTTCTGCCTTTTAAGTTAAGAGAATACCTAGATGCAGTACGCCACAATTACGGGGTGGGGAAAGTGTGTCCCACCAGCAGTCCTAACAAATCATGATCTTGCAACATTTATCGAAACGTCTGATGAATGGATTAAACCACGCACCGGGATCAGCCAAAGACATATTAGCCACGTTGACACCTCAGAGCTTGCCTCTGTAGCAGCTCAAAGAGCACTTGCAGCAGCGGGTATTGATGGTAGTGAACTAGATATGATTATTCTAGCCACTGCAACGCCTGATACGTTAATTCCAAATATCGCTTCAACTGTCCAAGCAAATATTGGCGCAACCTGCGCGGCTTTTGACATTAACGCTGCATGTAGTGGCTTTTTGTATGGTGTAGGCTTAGCTAGCTCACAGATCAAAAGTGGTCAATGTAAGAAAGTACTCGTGATTGGTGCTGAGCGCCTATCTTTCTTCCTTGACTGGTCTCGTCGTGATACAGCGGTATTATTTGGCGATGGCGCAGGCGCTGTAGTCCTTGAAGCCACTGATGAAGCCATTGGTGTATTAGGCTATGAGCTTAATAACGATCCTGATGGTCGCGATATCCTAAAAGCCGGTTTTGGTACTGCGATGGATAGATTTGAAGCTTCATCTCTAGACTTCTATATCGAGTTTAATGGTCAAGAGATCTTTAAACGTGCAATCGCTGGTATGAGTAAGCTAAGTACTAAAGTCATCGAAAAGTGTGGTATCGATAAAGAAGATATTGACTGGGTTATCCCTCATCAAGCAAACGAACGTATTATCGATACGTTAATTAACCGCATGAAGATCCCGAAAGAAAAAGCGGTTGTTAACATTGCCAACTATGGTAATACCTCTGCTGCGACGATTCCTATCGCTATCTGTGATGCACTAGAGCAAGGTAAGATCAAGCCAAATCAGACTATTTTGTCATGTGCATTTGGTGCAGGCCTGACTTCTGCTGCAGCATTGATTAAGTGGGGTGACAGAGTCACGCCAATTAATACTAGTGATGCAGAGTTACCGCCTTGTGATAAGACGGGTATTGAACTTGTTGCTAAAGCTGTCAAACATTTTTGTGGCTAAGCATTCATCAGTAAATTAACCCCAAAAACACCGATTTATATCGGTGTTTTTTTATGTTTGTTTTTCAACCTCCAAGGTTAACTCATCCCAATAGACAGCTTCAGAGAAGTAACCACCAATCTTGTTATTCAGTTTACTAAAGCTTGATAAGCTCTGCTCTTCTCCACTCAAACAATGCCAGACAAAACGGTGGCAATTATTATCAAACAAATCATATTCTCGATAACTGAAAATGAATTGCTTAGCTCTATTTAGCGTCTGTTCACCAATCAAAGGCTGATGCTGATGATCACAGGCTTGATAGATGCGACTGCCGCTGCGACCCGCTAAAAATCGCTCGGCTGATACCGCCCGCACTAAGCCGCTACCATGAAGCTCCACCAAGGTATTATCACCCACCCAAATACCGCTATGCTCAATGACTCCAAATACAAAACAGCAGACGATGCTTCCTGGTTGAGGCCTAACGCGCTGATGACCTGTTTGCCATAAACTTGGAGCCAATTCAGCGCCATTAACATGCTTACTGCTTGCCTTACCTTGCTGCCGTTTCAATGCGAGCTGCTTCTGTTGTTCTTTTTCCTCCGCCACTATCACAGCGCCAATTGCAGCTGCCCCTAACCAAATTAACGGAAATGCCATCCCCTCCTCCTTTCGTTCAATTAAACGTGTCTAATTCATTAAATATATAGTCAATTCAGAAGCGCTTCCCTGCAGTCAGGATAGCGACTTAATGCAATTGATATCACTCACCTATTTATAGAAGAGCCTGACACTGTTGAATAGCTAAAATGTAACCAAAATCCACACTTAAACGGATTCAAGCCAAATACCATCTCTAACTTTGTGATGAAAGCATGAATAATTAACCTAAACCCAAAATTACCTTTCCCCTAATGCATTGAATAATTCCTGTTAATACACTAAGTTATAGGAAGTGGGTTAAATTAGGAGCGAGATATGAAAGGGATTATTTTTGCTGAATTCTTAGAACTGGTTGAGGACACTTTTGGATTAGAAACCTGCCAGAAAATGCTAGATGAAAACCAAAATGATGGTGTCTACACATCGGTTGGTACCTATGATCATAGAGATCTCGTCAAGCTCATTGTCACTTTAAGCAAACTGACGGGGATCTCAGCAGAAGAGTTGCAGCAAGTCTATGGCCGTTCTATCTTTAACACCTTGTATAAAAGTATGCCAGGCCTTGAAGGTAAAGCCCAAACCACATTTGCTTTTATTAATAGTGTCGAAGCGTACATCCATATCGAAGTAAAAAAGCTCTATGCTAATGCCAACCCTCCCTCGTTTCATTTTATATCAGAAACTGAAACTCAACTTGTAATGGACTACCTTTCGGCTCGCTGCATGTCTCATGTTTGTCTTGGTTTAATTCAAGGTTGCGCAGACCACTTTAACGAAACCATTAATATACAAATGCAGCCGATGAACTCTGATCAATCCGAAGTACGCTTTATCATAACCACTCTATAACGATAGCAGTCTGAGCGATACTTATGCCAAATGATGAAATTAATCAGTTAACTGAGAAAGTAAGCTTGCTCACCAGAAAGATTGAGCGAGTAAAGGCTGCCAAAAAAGCGGCTGAAAAACTATTAGAAGAAAAGAGCCGTGAGCTTTATACCGCAAAACAACTGGTTGAAGACTCACTCATCAACATTAAAGAAAAATCCGAACAAGATATCGCCCTATTACAATTTAAAACTTATTTAGAATCCATTCTATTGGATTTTAACCAGCTATTTTTACAAAAACCGATCTCCGATATTTTATTACAGCGCTTGCTTGACGCTCTCATTGGAATCGATGAGATAAAAGCCAGTAAAGTTCGATTTAAATCATTAGATAATAATGGCAAATTCAAATCATTTTATGCTGGAGATAAATCGCTGATTAAAGAAGATAGCACTATCTCTTCACCGCTCTTTTGGAGTGAGGACCACCGCCAAATTAAGATCATGATTAACTCCGAAGAAGTGATCCTTGGCAGTCTTACGTTAGTCATTGACTCGCCAACATCATGGCAGCATACCATCGAAAAACAACTTCTACTGTTCTGCGATATGATTAGTGCAGCCCACCGTCGGCAGGAGTTGTTGGCACGTACCATTGAAGAAAAGCAACGAGCAGAGCGCTCTGAACAGTCGACCAGGGACTTTGTTGCCATGATTAACCATGAGCTAAGAACCCCCTTAAATGGTCTCTTAGGGTCGGCAGAGCTGATGGGCGATACTGATTTAACTGAACATCAGCAACAGTTATTAGGCACTATGCATCAATCCGGTGAATTACTACGAGTGATCATTAATGATCTGCTTGATTTAAGTAAGATGAGTGCCGGCATGCTGCAAATCGCTGAAATTGATTTTTCTCCTAAGAAACTGTCTGACATGATTTACGATATCTTCAAGCTCAGGACACAAGAGTTTGGACTTGAGTTTATTTCCAACTATCAAGAAGATATCCCGAAACGGCTTATGGGCGATCCGGATCGAATCAAACAAATTCTGGTCAACCTTATCGGTAATTCTATTAAGTTTACGCAGAAAGGTAAGGTCTGCGTCAATATTGAATGGAAAAACAGGGCTTTTTACTTCTCCGTCTCCGATACGGGATGTGGCATACCCCAAGACAAATTAGATACCTTATTTGATCCTTTTACCCAAGTGAATAACTCCAGTAATCGCGCCTTTGAAGGTACAGGATTAGGCTTAGCCATCTGTAAACATTTGATTGATGAAATGCACGGAACGATAAGCTTAGTGTCCGAATTAGGTAAAGGTACACAATTCACTATCAGTTTACCGCTCAAGCAAGTGACAAGCCCTAAAATTCGAGTCGACTCAGCTAAGGTTGATTTTCCAATAGAAACGCTTTCTGTTCTTGTTGTAGAAGACAGCGCGGTTAACCAGGTATTAATCGAGATGATCTTAGCTGAATTTGGTATTAAACCTACCATTGCCAACAACGGACTAGAAGCTATCGAATATTTAGCCGCACACCAAGTCGACATTGTTTTTATGGATTGCCGTATGCCTGTTGTCGATGGCTTTGAAGCCACTAGAAGACTTAGAGATAACGGCTATAAAAAGCCTATTATCGCCTTAACCGCGAGCACTACGTCTACTGAAACAGATCAATGCTATCAATGCGGTATGGATGAGATAGTAAATAAACCCTATCAAAAAGAAGATATCAGAAATGTACTGATAAAATGGGGGAGATAATCAAGTTACAACGCCCAGCGCAGCCTAATCGATAACTGTTTTATGGCGACGCTAGCGCGTAGATAGTCTCATGACTTAGTGACCATTAAATTAATAGATCCGCCAATGCCAGTTCGTCACTACCCGCAATCCCCGCCATTTGCGCAAGCAGTAATTCACCACACGCTAGCGCATCGACAGCGGCATTATGAGCCGCGTAAACAGGTAAGCCATAACGTTGACGACAAGCATCGAGTCTCAACGTGCCCTCTTTAATCACATCATGCTGCCTAAGCAGGCGCTTCTTCTCAACAGCCATGGTATCAATCGCTACAAACTGTATGTTCAAACCGTAACAGCGTTGCAATAGGGCCTTTAAAAAACATAAGTCTAACGGAGCATGGTGAGCCACTAACACATGCCCTTGTGTTTGTTTTAAAAACCACGCCATTGCTTGCTTAGGATTAACAGCCTGTGTCAATTGTTCGTCCACAATACCGTGAATAACAGCACTATCACCAACACTCCCCTCTATTTTAACCAACACATGTTTTGATTGTGCTACTTGCAGCAAACCATTTTGAATTGGAATAACACCGATACTCAAGATTTGATCATGCTGGCTATCAAGCCCTGTCATCTCTAAATCAAATGCCATCAACGGAATTTGAGATAACGGTTTTGTGATCTGCTGGGTTAACGCTCGATAATAGTCAGCAATCTCCTCTTGTTTACATAAAAGTGCATTGAGCTGTAATCGCGTTTTTAAATATAGGTTTCTCACGGCTAATAACTCCGCATCATTTTAAGCTTAAGGCCAACCTGCCCGTCATGCACCACCTTAAATGCATCACGCAACTGATGCCTCACCAAAGATGACACGTTTTGCGGCATTAAATAGTTAGTCACCGGCAGAGAGTGAGTATGTTGATAACCTTGATTTGACAGGCGCATATGGGCAATGAACTCATGGGCATCGGCCAGATTAAGTGCATCTTTGCGATTAATGATATTTTGCTCCATCAACGCACGTATGCGCTTGGCTGTATTGACCTCTTTAATACCAGCAGACAGCGCATACACCCGCGCAATATCATTTATCAAGGCGTTACCTTTATGCTTTAAATCTATGCCTTTTACTTCACTGCCATCACGCTCTAGCACAAACTTTCTGAAAAACCCTAGTGGTGGCGCGCTGATTAACGAGTTGCCCGTTAAGCCCGCGAGGAAGATATCGTTACCTTTAGTATTATTGAGAACCGCATCTTGCAAGCCATCAAACAGAGTTTGTGGCCCAAAAACGGAGCGCATATCGAAAAAGATACTGGCATGCATCAACGCCTTAGGCTCTGGCGTATTAACCCATTTGTCGAAGACTCGCTTCCACTTATCGAGTGACATTCGCCACTTAGGGTTTTGCGCCATAATATCACCTGGACAATAGATATAGCCGCAGTCATCTAATCCTTTGCATACCGCATGAGACAGAGCGTCGAAATAACCTTTTGCTTCCTCATCTGGCTCGTGGGCGAGCAATAAGCCGTTGTCTTGATCTGAACACGCGGCTTGATCTTGTCGCCCCTGCGAGCCGAAAGCCAGCCAACAAAATGCCATTGGCGCCTCGCCTAAAATCTTCTGGTTAAGCACAATCAATCGACGCGTAAGTGCATCTGTTACCGAGGTCAACACTCGGCCTATCTCTTCGGCTCTGGCATCAGCACTAATCAAATTTTGCAGTAATAGCGGAATTTGTTTACTGACTTGAATTAAACTTTGCAGGTCTTTTTGCCGCTCGATTTCACCGATAAGTAACAGCGGCTGCGAACTTTGGCCACGCAATATGTCTGTACTGGTCACCACGCCAGTCGCGAGGCCATTATCGACAACAGGAAGATGATGAATATTATGTTCACTCATCAGCAGCATAGCTTCAAATACAAGGGAAGTGGACCCTATCGTCACCGGAGTGGTGGTCATGGCTTGGTGGACAGGTAAGCTACCATCAAAGTTTTCAGCTAAAACACGATTACGCAGATCTTTATCGGTTAAAATACCGACCAGTTTATGGTTATCAATAACCAAAACCGACGACACTCGCGAGTCGCGCATCAACCTGCTTGCTTGGGTAACCGTTGCTTTCATATCGATAGTGAGCGGTGACTTAGACATAAGGCTAGTGATCCGGCTTGTCGTTGTCAGCTCCCTAGCTTTAAACCGACCTTGATGTCGTAGCCGTTTTGCAAAAGCGCGATTAAAAAAGCGGTCAAACTCTCGGCTCTCCTTTCTCAAATAATCAAACATCTGTGGCGGCAGGTGATATACCAAACCATCTTCTAAAATAGCGACCTGGTTACTGGCCTCCTCACCCGAAAGCAGCGAAGGAAAACCAAAATAATCCCCTTCACCTAACCTATCAAGCAGTTCGCCATTTTTATCACGTACTTCAAATGCACCACTGCGAACAATATAAAGCTGGGGATGATTAGGATCTAACGGCACAAAAGCGGACGCTTTACTGTAATAACCTATGGTTAACGCGTGGCAGCAGCGAGAGATGGCAGCTTCATTTAAGGAATCGAAGGGTACTCTCTGTTGTAAAAACTGCATGATGGGCTGTAATTCACTGGCATCCATTAAGTCATTCCCACTATCAAACAATTATTTACTATATGCGGTTTTCCCTATTGGCTCTATTCGACTAAAGGCCAGTGATTAGAAAAACAAAAAGAGCGCCGAAGCGCTCTTTTAATTTATTCTATTTGAAAGCAACAATTAGTGATCTTGTGCTTCGCCCGACCCTTTAGGGAAACGAATAGACTCAACCATATCAACTACATCTTGCGGTACAGCGGAGGTGACTTTACTCACACCAAATGCCACGGCAAAGTTAATCAGCATACCAAACAGACCTATACCTTCAGGTGATACACCAAACAACCAGTTGTCGGCGGTGTTCGCGCTTGGGTTAACAAACTTGAAATAAACAATATAAGACGCGGTAAATAGTAGACCAGTAACCATACCCGCGATGGCACCTTCTTTATTCACTGTCTTAGAAAAAATCCCCATAATAATTGCAGGAAACAGTGACGATGCCGCTAAACCGAATGCAATCGCGACGACCGCAGCGACAAACCCTGGTGGATTAATACCAAAGTAACCTGCCATCACAATACCGCCCGCTGCGGCAATACGTGCAAACATCAGCTCTTTCTTGTCGGAGATATCCGGCATAAGGTTTTTCTTCAATAAGTCATGAGATACCGACGTAGAGATAACCAGCAATAGACCCGCAGAAGTAGACAGTGCAGCCGCTAAGCCACCAGCAGCCACCAGTGCAATCACCCATGCAGGAAGGTTAGCAATTTCAGGTGTCGCCAATACAATGATATCGCGGTCAATTTTCATCTCATTTTCTGGACCATTAGCGTAATAAATTAGGCCATTGTTATCCTTATCTTCCCACTTAATTAATCCTGTCTTTTCCCAGTTCTTAATCCACTCAGGAGCGTTTTCATAAGGTGTACCAGCCATTTCAGGACCATTAATAGTTTCAATCATGTTTACACGAGAGAACGCTGCCAATGCTGGGATAGTGGTAAACATAATTGCAATAAATACTAATGTCCAACCCGCTGATACACGTGCATCTTTCACTTTTGGTACCGTGAAGAAACGCACGATAACATGGGGTAGCCCCGCGGTACCGAACATAAGTGCGCCAGTAATAAAGAACATATCAATGGTACTTTTAGAGCCTTCAGTGTACTGCGCAAAGCCAAGATCTTTTGATAAACCATCAAGCTTATCGAGCAAGAACTCGCCGGTACCATTACCTGCTGCATCGACCAATTCAGCACCAAAGCCCAGTTGAGGCAGAATATGTCCTGTCATCATCACTGAGATAAAGATAGCTGGCACCATGAATGCGAAAATAAGTACACAGTACTGAGCAACCTGGGTGTAGGTAATCCCCTTCATGCCACCAAGTACGGCATAGAAGAACACCACACCCATACCGATATACACTCCGGTATCGACTTCAACCTCAAGGAATCTTGAGAAGACAACCCCCACACCACGCATCTGACCCGCGATGTAAGTAAAACAGATAAAGATGGCACACACGACCGCTACCGTTCGCGCAGCTTGAGAGTAATAACGATCACCAATAAAATCAGGTACAGTAAACTTGCCGAACTTACGTAGGTAAGGAGCCATACACAGTGCTAATAATACATAGCCACCAGTCCAACCCATTAGGTATACCGAGCCGTCGTAACCGACGAATGACACGATACCCGCGAGCGAAATAAATGATGCTGCAGACATCCAATCGGCAGCCGTTGCCATTCCGTTAAGTACAGGGTGAACACCGCCACCTGCAACATAAAATTCTTTAGTCGATCCGGCTCTAGACCAGATAGCGATTCCGATATATAGGGCAAATGTAAACCCGACAATCAGATATGTTAGTGTTTGTACATCCATCTCATGATTCCTTATTATATGGGTTGGGTTTAGTCTTCGTGTACATCATATTTTTTGTCTAATGCATTCGCCTTAGCGACATAAACAAAAATCAATGCAACAAATACATAAATCGCGCCCTGCTGGGCCACCCAAAATCCTAGTTTGAACCCCATGAAATGAACCTCATTGAGTACATCGACGAGTAATATTCCGCAGCCAAAAGATATTGCTGCCCATATTGTCAATAATTTAAGTACTAGGCGTAAATTCTCACGCCAATATCCCTCTGCTTTTTCATTGCTTTCAAAACTCATAGTGACTCCCATGTGCTGTTTTTATATTTAAGTCATGAGTTAATCTAACAACCACAGGGGGAACAACAATCGCGACCTTAGTCTAACGCCAACGGCAACCTTAATAGGAGAAACATAAAAATGACTTATTAACATACAGTTAGAGGTTGACGCCAACGTAAGCCCTGAGTGTTTTTCAAACAAAACCTTAGACCAAGGTCGTAATGGAAAACAACGGAAATTTTATGTAGCGCGTCGCAAAGTTTGAGATTTGAGTTCGCTTGGTTTGAGACTTACTAAGATATGATTTGATATTTTTGGAGCACATCATCTAGTTGTGAATGAGTATCTAGACTGTAAATCTTACTTCTGCCAGCCATACCATAGCTGGGAAAAAAGGTGCGGTAGAGCAGATTAACGGACTAATACGTCGATATTGACCTAAGGGAACTGACTTTGAAACGATCACTGAAAATCAAATTTTGGAAATTGAAAATGCACTAAACTCAAGGCCAAGAAAGTGTCTTAATTACCAGACACCTTTTGAAACCTATACTGAAATGAGTGGTGCACTTCTACTTTGAACAAGGGTAGACGAGCCTCTATCTAACAATTCTGGGTGTCTGGTTATTCGGTTATTCGATTATTTTTGATGCCGTTAATGCTCCGTTCCCGAGTATACCCACATAGGCTCAGTTTTACCCGCGCGCACAAAACCTAAGGTTTTATAAAAATCTATAGCCTTGCCGTCTGCCGTTAGCATTTGTTGATGCAAATGACCATATATTGATTGGAACGCTTCCATCATTTTTCGCCCAATACCTTTACCTTGATAATCTGGATGAACCAGCATGTGAGGATAATAAACGACTAAGTGCCCATCAGATATGGCATTACCTAAACCGACTAATTTGCCATTAAGCCTAGCGGTTACTAAAGAGTGAGAGTTTGTTAACGCTGCCATCAGTTCTGCGGGTTTATCAGCAGAAGACCATCCATTAGCCTTATATAAATCGATAACTTCATCTTCATTTATATCCCTGTCGAGATTAACTTCAATGTTCATTCATACTCCATCATTGCCAAACAACATAACGCCAAACTGTACTTTCGGTTTGAGCGTCTTGCTGTAGAGGTCTCTACATCCTTTACCCAAACATTTCAATTTCAATAACTTATCAAATTCACGGTAAACTATCGAGCGTAAGGATCTAGTTCTATTTAATTTTCTCACTTCCTCACAATTCCTACAGCGGTATATTTCGCCTCAACTGAGCTCATTATTGACTAAAAGTACCTCACTACGAAGAAAATTGATGGCACGAAAAGGCACAGTTCTAGCCTTTTAAGTGCGTGCTCTTTAGCTTCATATTCTTTGTGAAAGCATCGCGCTTGGTGATGTGGTGAGATTAGCCTTTGGGAAGAGGTATTAGTGATTATCCTGGCCTGTAATTTTGAGCGCTGTGATTTTTGAACATCAGTGATTTTGAGCGCTGTGATTATTTAGGTTTGGATAACAAAAAGCCCACGGTTAAGTGGGCTCATCAACAACAGCAAAGCTATTAAGGTAAAAGCCGCTATGGCTTGTTGTCTTCCTCAAGATTACTTAGATAGCGGACTAGCTTGGCTAAATCCTCTGGCGTCTTTCCTGGATTCTTAATCAAATATTTACCGTTAACGACTAGCGATGGTACACCACGGATCTCGGCTAATTGCGCTTGGGTATCGTAGTTCATCAAAGCAAGCTTGGCGTCGGTTGAATTCATTGCCGCCTCAATCTCTTTTGCATTAAGCCCTTGGCTAACAAAAAAGTCTCTCAATTGGTCTGGACGCGTAAAAGCCCCCTCTTGTTCATGAATACGAGTGAAGATATTACCGTGTACTTGCTTAGTCACATTAAATTTTTGTGCTAAATAGTATGCTTCTTGACTTAAAATCCAACTATCACGTCCCGCACCGACTGGCGTCCGCTCAAATTCAACATCATCAGCGAGAAGATCTGCAGTCTGTTCGAAGAAAGGTTCTTGACGATAGCAGTGACCGCAATTATAAGAAAAGAACTCTCGCACCACAGGGGTTGTTGTCTCTGGGATCCCCGATATTTTCACGTAGTCTACGCCTTCTTGATAGGGCGCAGCCAATGCACTTTGCATCGGTAACCATAATATGGCGAAAAGAATAAAAATACGTCCAAGTGATTGTTTAAAGTTGTTCATATTTATCCCTAGATTTTATTTTGCTGTTATCTCAACTCGCTTTGGGCTCATAAACTCTTTATCAGTTTAACTGAGCCTGTCTTCAGCAGTTTATTAGCAGGCTTTCAGCATATCCATAGGATCGCTAAATTGATACTCAAAATTGAACTCTGTAATCAATCTATCACTATTAATCAGCTTACCAGAGAGTGAGTTGTGCGAGTCGATATCAACAAATTGTGGTACCGCTAACCCTAAGTCACTTGCCGCGGCGCTGTAGAATGTTTGGCGTGTTGGATGGATCGGCGCGCACACATTGTAAACCCTGCTTGCTGAAGGATTAAATAACAGCGTCGTCACCGCAACAATGCAATCATTGAGATGAACTAAATTGACTGCGCTGCTGGCACCGGCTACGCCTGTTTTACCCGCAAGAAACCGTCCAGGGTGGCGTTTAGGGCCCACTAGCCCCGCGAAGCGCACGATACAAGCATTAGTATTAGCGGCAAACAACGCCTCGGCTTGTAATAGTTTGTCGCTCACCTCTGAGTGCGCTTTTGCATCGTCTTCGACGCATTTAACGAGCACGCCATCGACTGAGGGATAAACCCCAGTAGTACTGATAAAAATAAGCTTTTTATAACAGTGACTGCCAATAAGTTGTTTTAAGCTAGCCAATCGTTGTAAATAGGCGTCGGGATCGTTGCGTAACCCTGGTGGGATATTGATGACTAAACAATCTGTCGCTAATGCATTTATCAGTTGCGCTTTGTCTTGCTGCAAATGTTGCTGGTCATCTAAGTCGAGCTTAACAGCATTAATGCCCTGCTCTTTTAATACTTGTACTTGTGGTAACTCGCGTTTACTGCCAAACACTGTGAGTCCGCGCTCTACCAGTGCCTTAGCAAGTGGAAGGCCAAACCAACCACAGCCGACAATACAAACTGATTTAATCCTAGTGTTTTTCATTAGCACTCATTTTAGTATTCATCATTTATACGTAAGTGCTCATGATAAGAAATAAGCTTAACGTGATCTAGCGGATTTAGAGACTTGTTATAACGTACTGAAATAAAAACTGACTGGCGATGTTGCATCGAGCGTTTTTACCACTGCAGAGCAAAGCTCTTCAATTTTTATCACGCCGGTGATTTCGTACTCCTCTTCAGCTAAAAAGCGCAACGTTCCATTCTGCCCATCTATATTGCAGCTCCATACTATCGGTTTCTTAACTTGCGATGTCGTCACCATGACTTTGGCTATTTCGCCACAGGAAAGTGTCACTAAGGTGCCCGGAGGATAGATCCCCAGCACGTTAACTAAGGTCGAAATAAGTACTGCATCATGTTTATCTACCCGATTTTTAAACAAGTAACCTAATGCTATTTGAGGCGAGCGAGCTTCACCGGCCCTAAGCACTCCCTCAAAATCATTGGCGAGACTGACCACTTGCGTCAATAACGAGATTTGATTGCCTTTGAGTCCATGAGGATAACCGCTTCCATCAATCCACTCATGATGATGCAAGATGCTATCTAATACGGCTTGGGGAAACAGCCCTAACTTATCCAACATGTTGTAGCCAAACTGAGGATGCATATTTAAGAAATTAGTTTCATGCTCAGAGAGTTGACCTTTCTTACGTCGAATAATATCTGGTACTTTCTGCTTGCCAATATCATGAAATAGCGCGCCCATGGCGATATCACGTAACTGTGAATGAGTAAGCTCTAGGGCTTGGCCTATCATCATAGACAACACCGCTATCGAGACACCGTGCTGATTGACCGATATGTCATCTCCTGCATTGACTAATGTTAGTTGCGGAGTATCGGTTTCTTTCAGGTGATCCATTAGCTCTTCAACCAAGGTTGCGGCGCTACGGTAAGCGCCTTGCGGATCTGAACCTAACTTGGTGAATGCCGCCCTACAATCACTCGCGCCTTTGGTAAATCTTTGTTGCCCGATACGAATAGACTTTCTCACTAAAGCGCTATACTCGGCGGCAATATCCTCAGCAGAGGCGACTATCTCTGCTTTGACTGGGGCGGCCTTTTTTGACAGCAGTTCAACACCAGATAGCAGGTACACGTAGGGTACATTAAGCGTTTTAATTAACTCAATGTGCGCTAACTTTTCTATTTCAACACGATTAAATAGAAAGGGATGGTTCGTCCATGAAAGGGGAAGCTTAACTGTCATCCCGACTTTCAACTCTGACAAAGGAATTTGCACTTCCGCAGCCTTTGACATCAAGTCACTCCTGCATCGGTATCTACACCGACCTTTATTTATCACCAATCAAGCGTGCTTAACACTAGCCACTGTTTTACTCACAATTAACTGTTGCCAAAAACCTAGTGACTATAAGCCCTAGGTTTACTAGCGAATTGATTATAAGTCGTTTATTCACTAGGAACTATAGACCCTAGTGTCAACTTTATGACAGGTAAAGTAAAATTGACAAGAAAAATTTCGAAATGAATGTTATCAATCTTAAATGAGGCTTAAAAAATGCTATTTGAGTATATGTTATGCTTTATTTTTCTTATTTCAGCAGCAATTCTCACACATCGAATATTGCATACAATATTCAAACTGCATATACTGAAATTGTTTCTTAATATCGGTCGCCCCGAAGATGATGTTTAGGAAACAATACTGTCAATTGTCCTTTAACATGATTAAGTCTTAATCGTAGTTTGATTATTATTTATCAGTGAAGGTTTTTATCGTAACTCTTTGGATCCCCTGTACAGAGTGACTCTCTGAATAAAGATTCTTTTGACGCTGCTTGCAGCGTCTTTTTTTTACTCTTTTTCCCTGCAATCGCTTTCTTTCCAATCGCTAAAGTACAGCGCTAATCGCTTCGACTGATACAGATACAGACTAGCCCAGAACAAGAACAGTGCATCTAAGCCAATGCTCCAGCTATAGGCATAGTAAGTATGTAACACCCGCTGGATCAGTAAGCCACCGTCGATAAGCAACAGCAAAACAAGCATCCACTTCATATAGGGGAATATTGGCCTAACCCATTGTGGTGAACGTTTTCTTTCCGCAATCACCGCGCCGTACACGACCAGGGCGCCAGCCCCCGCCGCTAAGGCCATCAGAAAGTCACTTTTATGTGGGTAAAATAGCGCGACCAAGGCCGCTCTGTCGCTAGCCTGAGTGAGTGATGCAATAAACACACACCAGCCGCGAGCAATAAACACCAATAATAGATAAAGCATGATTGGCGGTTTTACGTGCCCTTTATCATCAAGCCAAGTGATATTACTAAAATTCAAACCATTTCCTTTAATTGATGACTCAAGACAGCTAGCAAGTTCTTAAGTACGACTATGTTCTTAGATGTGGTGGCAATTAAATGATTTTCAAGCTTTATTTTTCTCAAGACAACAAAAAAGCTCCTCGCTTGAGAGCGTAGGAGCTTTACGTTAATCAAACTTAGCAACTAAGTCTGTCACTCTTTTTTGAAAAGTACCTGCTAAGCTAAGATAGCAATCAAGGCCTCTTCATCAATCACCTTTACGCCTAGCTCTTGTGCCTTAGCTAGTTTTGAACCCGCTGCGGCGCCAGCCACTAAGCAGTCGGTGTTTTTAGAAACGCTACCAGCAACCTTAGCGCCTAACGCCTGTAACTTAGCCTTGGCGTCATTACGGTTGAGTTGAGTCAAGGTGCCAGTTAATACCCAGGTTTGACCTTTTAGCGATAAATCGTCGTCAGCAACCTCTTCAATAGCAGGCCAGTGCACGCCGACTTCAATCAATTTATCGATGACTTCAAGGTTATGAGGCTGGGCAAGAAAGTGCGCTAAGTGCGCTGCTACGATAGTGCCGACATCATCAACCTTTATAAAGGTCTCTTCATTGGCCGCTTTTAGTGCATCCAATGTCTTAAAATAAGCCGCGAGATTTGCCGCCGTTGCCTCACCCACTTCGCGGATCCCTAATGCATAGAGGAAACGTGCAAACGTGGTTTGTTTTGCCACCTCGATAGCTGCAACAAGCTTAGTTGCCGATTTCATTCCCATGCGTTCAAGCATGGTCATGGCTGAGGCGGTGAGCCTAAATAGATCTGCGGGGCTTTCAACTAACTCTTTATCAATCAGCTGTTCAACGACTTTATCCCCCATACCATCGATATCTAACGCCTTGCGTGATGCGAAGTGTTTAATGGCTTCTTTACGTTGTGCTTCACAAAACAGTCCCCCTGTACAACGTGCTACAGCTTCCCCCTCGACGCGCTCGACTTCACTGTCACACACAGGACAACGAGTAGGGAAAGTAATATCTTGAGCATCTTCAGGGCGCTTTTCAGTCACCACGGCAACAATCTGCGGGATCACATCGCCAGCACGGCGGATAATAATGGTGTCACGGATCTTAACCCCAAGACGAGCGATTTCATCGGCGTTATGTAAAGTTGCATTTGATACCGTCACGCCACCAACAAATACTGGCTTTAGGCGTGCGACAGGTGTGACGGCGCCAGTACGGCCAACCTGAAAATCAACGCCCTCTAATAGCGTCATCTCTTCTTGAGCGGGGAATTTAAATGCCGTTGCCCAGCGCGGGGCTTTGGCAACAAACCCTAGACTTAATTGATGCGCAATCTGGTTAACCTTGATCACCACGCCGTCGATTTCAAACTCTAAGCTACTGCGGCGTAGTTGAATATCATTATAATATTCCATTACCTGAGCGATAGACTCGCAAACTTTAACCTCTTGGCTAACAGGTACACCCCATGAACGCAGCTGTTCAAGCTGGCCATAATGACTATCGGCAAGCTCCCAACTATCGGGTTCCACCACGCCTAATGCATAAGCATAAAAACCTAAAGCGCGACTGGCGGTGATTTTACTGTCTAACTGACGCAGGCTGCCAGCTGCTGCATTACGTGGATTGACAAACAACTTCTCGCCTTTAGCGCGTGCACGTTCATTGAGTGCATCAAATGCTTTGTGCGGCATAATGACTTCACCACGCACTTCAACGAGTGGTGGAAAATTATCGCCACGCAATCGCAGTGGGATCGATTTAATCGTGCGCACATTTTCGGTGATATTCTCACCGGTCTGGCCGTCACCTCGAGTCGCCGCTCGCTCAAACACGCCATCACGGTAAATAATACTCACCGCAAGGCCATCTAGCTTTGGCTCGCAGCAGTAACTAATACTGCCCGTTTTATCAGTAATACGTTGATTGAACGCGGTAAACTCTTGTTCATCAAACACGTTGTCTAAGCTGAGCATTGGTTTCAAATGTTGAATTTGCTCAAACTTGGCTAATGCTTCACCGCCAACTCTTTGTGTCGGCGAGTCAGCTAGACAAAATTGTGGATGCTCGGTCTCTAACGCTTTCAGTCTGTTCAATAGACGGTCGTATTCCACATCAGGAATAGAGGGACTGTCATCAACATAGTAACGATAGTTGTGTTGATTGAGTTCAGCGGTAAGCTGAGCAATTTCAGTTTGAATAGCTTCTAGCATCTTGTTGTCCAAATAATAACAAAGGCCGCTGCTGCGGCCTTTCAAATGTTTTACGTTTCAAGAGCCTAAATCTAGGCTCTGGCTTATATCTGTAAGCCCATCAATCGGCTTTTAGGCTAGCGCTCTGATCCGTTGAATGTAGTTTTGTTTAGTGCTCTCTAACCATTCATCACGGCCACCGTCAAGCACGATGCCACCTAAGTCATCGGCGATTTGATGTGCTGAGTTTAGCATGATGGAGAAGTTCATTAGCGCATCGCCATAACAAGGAAGCGTCATAAATAGCACCACACCTTGAGTACTAAACTGCTCCATATTATCTGGGTCAAATACACCTGGCTTAACCATATTGGCCATAGAGAACAAAACCTTCCCTGTACCAGCATTATCTTCATGACGATGGAAGATGTTCATCTCGCCAAACTTAAAGTTAAGCGTTAGCAAACATGGCAGTAACTCGGCGCCGCTGAGCTCTTCGCCCTCTTTAGCCACAACATGCAAAACTAACACATCTTGAGGCTCACCTAACGCTTCAGTCTGTGCAGGTTTTGGCTCAGCAACAGGCTGTTGCACTACAACTTCCGCCGCAGCGTGTTGAGATGCAGCCAACACTGGCTCAACGACTTCTGCCAAAACAGCTTCTTCAGTCGCAAATAAAGATTCTTGTACCGGAAGCTCCGTACTAAAGGCCGGCACTTCTGGCGATAAAGAAGGTTCAACTCGCGCTTTATTCACTTTCGTTGCTGGCGCCTGACTGAGTTCAAAAGCGGCTTCTTTGGGCTCTTCTACGATCTGCGCCTCTTGCGTATCATCCTCGTCCTGAGTAGCAGGCGCTTCAACAGGATTAACTTTAACGACTCTGACTTCGCCAATACCATCGTTATCAAAACCTTGTGCATCACGACGTTCACGATTGATATCGGCCATCGCCCCCTGTTTGTACCCTTTAGGCTGGTGCTTTCTAATGGACCAAAAACCATGCACAAGTACGGCGATAATGGCTATCGCACCTATAAGAAGCAATACCAGCTGCAAATTTTCCATTGATTACCCTGTATTTCTTATGTTTATCCAGCGTCGGCTAATGCCACCGCTTCATCTATATCAACTGCCACGATGCGTGATACACCGGGCTCATGCATAGTCACACCGATAAGTTGATCCGCCAATTCCATGGTGATCTTGTTGTGACTAATATATATAAATTGTACGCTTTGGGACATCTCTTTTACCAAACGACAAAAACGTTCGACATTGGCATCATCCAAAGGTGCATCAACCTCATCCAACATACAAAATGGTGCTGGATTCAATCTAAAAATAGCAAAAACTAATGATAAAGCGGTTAGTGCTTTTTCTCCACCAGAAAGTAAATGAATTGTACTATTCTTCTTACCTGGTGGCCTGGCCATAATGGTCACACCCGTTTCCAATAGGTCATCATCAGTTAAGGCTAAATAAGCACTACCACCACCAAAGACCTTAGGAAACAGGATCCCTAGGTCGGTATTCACTTTATCGAAGGTCTCTTTAAAGCGACTCTTGGTCTCTTTATCGATCTTACGGATTGCTTCCTCTAAACTGGTTAGCGCCGCATTAAGATCGTCATCTTGACTGTCTAAGTACAACTTACGTTGATTTTGCTGATCGTACTCTTCAATAGCCGCTAAATTGATAGCCCCTAACTCTTCTATCTCTGCTCTGAGTCTTTCTAGCTCTTTTTGACGCCACAACATGGACTTTTTATCGTCTAATGTCGATAGAATCAGTTCAACATCAACATTTTGTTCGTTTAGCAACCGCTGCTGACTATCAATTTGACCTTTTAACCCCTCACGACGTAACTTTAACGTGCTGGAGGATTGAGTCAAGTCTTCTAACTTCGCAAGCTGTTGTTTTTGATTCGTTCCTGCACTATCGCACAGTTCCTGCAACTGAGCTTGCTGCTGTCTTAACACTGTTAATGCTTCTTGCTTAATTTGTTGCGCGTGTAGGGCCTGATCTAATTGCTCTTTAAGAGATTGGGACTTCCCCTCTTCCTGCGCGCTGTCTTTAGCATCTAACTGCTTATGCAGTTGCTGTTCAGTTTGTTCAAGCTCTAGTACACGCAGCTTATGTTGATTAACCTGCTGCTCAATGAGTACCAGCTGAGTATGCAAGTCCTGCTCACTCAATGAGGTTTGTGTCACTTTTGCGTCTAACTGCTGTCGTAACGGTTTTAACTGCGCCACTTTTTCAACGACTTGTGCTTTTTGCTGCTGACCATGAGTTTTAGCGCGCATGGTCTGTTCGAGTGTCTCATTGAGTAAATGATGTTGCTGCTGACGCTGTTCTACATTCAGTTGAAAAGCCTGTAGCTCTTGCTTAGCTTCGCTCAACTCTTGTTCAACACTAACAAGCCTAGAAGCAATATCGGTTATCGATTGTTGCTGTGAGCGAAGTTGTGAGCTTAAACTTGCAAGCTCTATCTGCTTGGTTTGGATCAACTGCTGCTTTTGCTGCGTTTGGCTAACCAGCGGCGACAGCATTAACTTTGTCTCAGTTAGAGACTCACTTAACTTTACTAAACGTGCTTGGCTGTTAGCGACACTAACCTGCAAGGCAATTTGCTCATTTTTAAGCTCGACAATAGAGCCAGCGGCTTGAGTTTTCTCGATAATAAAGTCAACACCCACTAGATATCCGTCGGCGGTTGCAATTAACTCGTCATCCTTGAGCGTGCTTCGCTGTAGTATTGCTTGATTTTGCGTTTCAACCCAAGTGACATGCCTTAACCAAGGGGCTAAGTTTACTGGTGCTTTAATAGCAGCAAGTTGTGTAATTCCAGCTTCAAAGCCAAACGGCGGCTGATTAGCAGCATGATCTTGGCTGTCACTGTGAGCACCATTCTCTAAAAGCACTGGCGCACTCAATAGCCCAGACAATAAAATATCAACGGCGCTTTCCCAACCGGGAGCAACATCGATAACTTGCCATAGCTCTTGGCAAGAGCCGTCTTTATCTGCAGGTAATAATTGAGACACGACAGATAGTCGCCCTTGCTCATCTGCAAGTTTGACTTTCACATCATCGAGCTCTGCCAGCAAAGTTTGTTCAGTTTGCTGTTTTGCTTCAAGCTGAAAATGTAGTTCATCGAGCACTTCTCGTTCTTGCTCGATAACGCCGCTAAGTTCACTCACCTGCTCAGTGATATCCTGCGACTTAAGTAATCCAAGCTCTGTAGCAGTTTGCTGTGCTTGTTCTTCTAGTTTTGCGATCCGCTTATGCTTACTAGTAATATCGGTATTAGCATGACTCAGTTGATTACTATTCATCTCAAAAGCAAGATGCGCTTGAGTATGTGCTTCATTCAAGCCATTTAAGTGCTCGCTTAAATATTCAAGTTGCTCAACTAAGGTAGACAGCTCGGCATCATGCTCAGCCAACCGCAGCCGTATTAGACTTGCTTCAGGTAACGCATTGGCTTGTTGCTCGTTTAGCAATGTCTGTTTAGCTTCATCTTCGGCTAAGCGGGCGCGATAAGAGATCATCTGCGCTGACAACTCTTGCAGTCTAAGACTCAGGCTTTCGTCTTGTTGTTCACGATGCTTTAGGGACTGCTCGAGTTTAGCGATATGCGTTTTAGTCAGGTAAAAGTCTTCAACCTGATGCGCTTCTTGAGTATCGAGTTCGCTTAATTTCAAATTAAGCTCAGTTAAGCTCAGCTCTATTGTTTGCTTTTCAGCTAAAACTTGAGCTTGCTGTAATGATAACTTACCGAGTTGCTCATCGATTTTAGCGGTTTGCTGTAACAACTCATGGTAACGCGATACTGACAACTCGGCGTCGCACTTGCGCTCAGCTTGTTTCAGCTCACGGTACTGTTTAGCCGTTTTTGCTTGATCGGCTAATTTATCTAACTGTTTGGCTAATTCGGAGCGGATATCGCCAAGCCGCGCCAAGTTTTCTCGGGTGTGGCGAATACGATTCTCGGTTTCACGGCGACGTTCTTTATAACGAGAGATCCCTGCCGCTTCT
This sequence comes from Shewanella sp. 125m-7, assembly GCF_052977045.1. Classification (NCBI taxonomy): domain Bacteria; kingdom Pseudomonadati; phylum Pseudomonadota; class Gammaproteobacteria; order Alteromonadales; family Shewanellaceae; genus Shewanella; species Shewanella sp. 125m-7. Next base: position 84,038 of record NZ_JBRILQ010000010.1, on the reverse strand, counting down.
TCGATGAAAACCCTTAGGTCTTGGGGCTTAGATTCAATTAACCGTGAAATGGTGCCCTGCTCAATAATGGCGTAACTGCGCGGACCAAGACCCGTTCCCATAAAGAGATCGGTAATATCTTTACGGCGGCACTTTTGATTATTAAGAAAATAGCTTGAATCACCGTCACGGCTTACTTGACGTTTAACGGCAATCTCTTGATAACTTGAATACTGACCCGCTAAGCGACCATCTTTATTATCGAATAACAACTCGACACTGGCTACTGACACGGGGCGTCTAGCCGTTGAGCCATTAAAAATAACATCGGCCATGGAGTTGCCGCGCAAATGTTTAGCTGAGCTTTCACCTAATACCCAGCGCACCGCATCAATAACATTTGATTTGCCACAGCCGTTCGGCCCAATGATGGCGCTTAATGGGTTAAGTAGAGGTATTTTAGTTGGATCGACAAATGACTTGAATCCGGCAAGTTTAATCTGTTTAAGTCTCATGGTGCCGTTTGGTCATTTCCTCGCTAAGTTTTAGCGATTAAGTTGGAGGGTTAGCATTAAAGCGCTAGCCATCGCGCTAGCGTAGGGGGTAACTTTACCAAAGCTCAGTGCATTTTGTAACGCTTTTATCGATGATTAAGTGCTTTTAACTTGTGATTAAATACCGACTGACTCACAATCGTACTAATGCGCAATTTTAGCAACCTAATATTTCTATGAATAAAACCAAACAAGTACAAAAAAAAAGCGGTGTTAATTATTTTCTCGAGGGCTTTAGTCTTATTAAACAGCCTGGCCTTAGAAGATTTGTCTTTATTCCCCTTTCAATCAATTTATTGTTATTTGCAGGCCTAATCTATTTTGCAATAGGCCAATTAGAGAATGTGTTTACCTGGCTTTCAGGCCAACTTCCAGATTATTTAAGCTGGCTTAACTTTATCTTGTGGCCCTTAGCTGTGTTGACCTTATTAGTCGTACTGTCGTTTGTGTTTAGCTCTGTGATGAACTGGCTGGCGGCGCCATTTAATGGCTTATTGGCCGAAAAGGTGGAGCAGCAACTCACAGGCAAACCGCTCAATACCGGCGGCGGGGTCGATCTGATTAAAGATCTGCCACGGATCATGGGCCGAGAATGGATGAAACTTAAATATTATCTACCTAGGGCTATCGTATTTTTGCTGCTGTTCTGGATCCCTTTTGTTGGGCAAACCGTGGCCCCTATTTTATGGTTCCTGTTTAGCGCATGGATGATGGCGATACAATATTGTGATTATCCTTTTGATAACCATAAAGTCCCTTTCCAAGATATGAAGTTTGCCCTCAATCAAACCAAGGGCAGCAGCTTTAGTTTTGGTGCGGCGGTAACCCTGTTCTCGATGATCCCAATTTTGAATTTCGTGGTGATGCCGGTCGCGATTTGTGGCGCAACCTCCATGTGGGTTGATAAGTATCGCACCGCATACCGAAACGATATGATTGCACCAGAGTAAATCTGCCCTATATATTTTTGCATTTGACACTCTAAAGCCATGGTAAAACATGGCTTTCAAATTACTTATCCATTGCTTGCTCAGCTTAACAATCAAGATGCTACAGTTGAACGCTAACATTATTGCAGCATAACGTGATGACAAGCTTTGTAACAATATCTTAAACATCCTCAGTCCAAATCTCGCGTTAAATCTGGCACAATCCCGCCACCAATACCATAACAACTATAACAAATGATTAAAGTTTGCTTTTTATTTTTGGCTCTTGTTTTAAGTGCTTTTTCTGCCTACCAGGCACATGCTGGACAAGCCTCTCAGTTCAATATTCAAATACCGACCATTGAAGGCGTAATCAACATTGACGGCGAGTTTGATGAGCCACAATGGCAACAAGCGGCTACTGCAGAGCTCAGGTTTGAAACTCGCCCCGGCGAAAACATCGCTGCGCCAGTACAAACTCAGGTCAAAGTGTACGCCACCCAATCAAGCTTATTTATTGCTTTTACAGCTAAGGACCCAAACCCTGAGCATATTCGAGCTAACTTAAGCGATAGAGATAGCGTTTGGGGTGACGATCTTGTTGGAATAAAACTTGATACCTTTAATGATGCAAGATTAGCTTACCAATTTTTTGTTAACGCTTATGGCGTGCAAATGGACTCGATTGAAAATGAATTAACCGGCTCTGAGTCTGATGCTTGGGACGGCATTTGGTACAGCGCGGCGAAACGCACGAGTGATGGCTATCAAGTTGAAATCGAGCTTCCTTTAAGGTTGCTTAACTTTGCCCAAAAAAGTGATCAAAAGTGGGGCGTAGAGTTTATCCGTTTCTATCCTCGCAATGAAGAGCATCGTATCTCTAGCCACAAAATTGATAGAAACAATAATTGCCAACTGTGCCAATTAGGCATAGCAACCGGGCTTGCGGATATTGAGCAGGGCAATGACTTACAGTTCACTCCATCATTTGTGGTCAATCGCAATGGTAAACGTCCTCATAAAGAAGGTAGCGAATGGGATAACGACAATAATATTGAGCCGAGCTTAGATATTCGCTGGGGAATAACCCCAAGTACCTTACTTAGCGCCACAATTAACCCTGATTTTTCACAGGTCGAGGCCGATGCTGGCCAGTTAGATATTAACAGTACCTTTGCTCTCTTCTATCCTGAAAAACGGGCCTTTTTTCTGGATAATAAAGACTATTTTGATACTCAACTTAATTTGCTGTATACCCGCAATATCGGCTCTCCAGACTATGGGCTCAAGCTCACCAGTAAAATGGGGGACCACACTTTTGCAACTCTACTCGCTAATGACACCAGTACCACCTTTCTCGTTCCGGGTAATTTAAGTTCTGATATTGCCAGTCTGGATCAAAAAAGTAATAACGTTGCCGGTCGCTATCGTTTAGATCTTGGTAAACCGCTATCCATTGGCGCTCTGATAACCGCTAAAAAGAGTGACGATTACCATAACTATGTCAGCAGTGTCGATGCTAAATATCAGCCGACGGATCACGATACCTTTGTCGCCCAATATGTTGTATCAGACACCTTGTATCCAACGCAGCTTTATCGTGAGTTTTGCAGTAATGATGATTGCTTGCCTAAGGAAAACTGTGATCTTGCCGATTGCGGCGTCAATGAACGTGTACTGCGTACCCAAAAAACCAACGCCTTTAGCGATGATATGTACTTACTTAAGTATCAGCGTGAAACTCGTAACTGGGATGCCTTTGCCCAATACCAATCTATTGGTAAAGATTTCAGAGCGGACCTCGGTTTTATCGAAAAAGTGGATTTCACTAAGTTCGTCGCCGGTGGAGGCTACACTTGGTATCCACAATCGGGCTTTTTTAACCAAGTTGAACTGCGTGGCGACTGGGATATCAGTCATAATCAAGCAGGTGAAAAACTGGAACAAGAAGCCGAAGCCAAAATGGCGTTTCAAGGCCAGTGGCAAAGCTATACCGCCTTTGGCTTGGCCAATCGAGACCGTGTTGGCCGTCGTCATAATGGCGCATCATTAGCCATAGACGGTAACACCCAGATGTTTACTGAAACGATGGGCTGGTTTTACGCCAACATAAAACCCACTCGAACGCTATTTTTAGAACTCGATATCAATTATGGCGATGATATTGACTTTGCGAATGACCAGTTGGGTACGCAAGTGATGTTTAATCCAGGGGTGAACTGGAAAGTGTCAGACTCTATTGCTCTTGATGTTTCACACGTTTATCGCACTATGGATGTTGATGATGGTCGTCTGTTTACCGCAAATCTAAGTGATTTGCGCCTTAGCTGGCATATTGATATCTATAACTTCATCCGTGTATCAAGTGTTTATACCGATATTGAGCGGGATCCAAACTTATACTTGTATAGCAAGCCAAATAGAAATTACCAACAACTAGGCAATGAAATTCTATACGGCTATAAGCTCAACCCACAGAGTGTTTTTTACCTCGGTTACTCTAATGGACTCAAGGCTGATGACAATATCGAGTCGATATTAAAAACCGAAGAGACCTACTTTATGAAAGTCAGCTACGCGTGGTTGCTTTAGTGATGCTGTAAATAATGATGGTTCAAATAATAGTGTTGTAAATGGTGCTCTTGTCATCGTTACAAGAGCAAATACTAGCTAGAAAATAGTGAGCCCTTAATTACGCATTGTGGATTATAAAAAGCAGATTGTAGGCTGAATGCCGTTCACTGAAGCAAGTTACTCAGAGAAAATTTGATGACTTAGAAAGATAAAAATGACCAGCGAGGACACGAAGTGAGGCTTCGTGGTTTATAGTTTTTAAAGCAAAGAACCCAGTTTGTGCTGGGTTCTTAGTTTATTGTTTATTGTTTATTGTTTATTGTTTATTCATCAGCTTTGGACTTAACTTACCAGCATTGAGCCTCTTGGCTGCTTTTTGTGGGTTGCCATTAAGCTATAACAGCTCACTTTCAGCAATACGCCCCCTCTACACTACGAACTAAGTTACGCCCTGCACTCTTAGCTTCATACAAGCCCGTATCCGCCCGATTTAGCAACTCATCAACGGTTTCTTCATCAGCAAATTCAGCCACTCCGGTGCTGACTGTAATCGTTAATGGCCCCTTTGAGGTTGCTATCGGCGTGATCTCAAGTTGCATGCGGAATCTATCGAGTAAAGCGTAAGCTTTTTCGACATTAAGACCTTTAAATCCCACCACAAATTCTTCGCCGCCAATTCGTGCCACGGTAAAGTGCTGCGAAAATGACTGCTTTAACCTCGAGGAAAACTCGATTAACACCTCATCTCCCACATCATGGCCGTAGGTATCGTTGACCTTTTTGAAAAAATCGATATCCAGTAATGCCAACGATAATGAACCTTGTTTTTGAGAAACCAAAGCTAACTTTTCTTGATAGAAATTAAAGAAGTAGCGCCGATTAAACACGTTGGTAAGATAATCGAGATTCGCTTGTTCCCACAGTTTAGTGACCATATCTAACGAGTCCAGTGTCGTTAACACTCGGCAATGAAACTCTTCATGTACGAACGGTTTTTGTAAGAAGTCGTTAGCACCATTTTTAATAAAACGTGCAGATAAGCTTTCGTCACTGTCGCTAGACAGACCGATAATCGCAAGCTCTTCACGGCTCAGTCGCTCTCGCACCTTAATGATGAGGCCAAAGCCGTCAAGCCTTGGCATATTATAATCTGTGATAAGCAGGCTGATGTCAGGGTTATCATTAAGGGTCTCCAGTGCAGAAACACCGTCGTCAGCCTCGATAACCTGAAATAGATGCTGCTCTAACAGGCTACGAATAAACTTACGGCTGACGACCGAGTCATCGGCAACCAGCACTTTGACATTTTGATTTCGGCGTAATCGCTTAACCAGCTTAGCGGTATATTCATAGCTAAAGCGATTTTCTTTAAATACATAATCCACAATACCAAGTTGCAATAAGCGTCCGCGTTGCTCGGCGTCCCAGCTACCCGTTAATACAATACAAGGGATCTGCTTTGCCAGAACAAATTTAACGATCTCGCCTTCTTGCGCGTCTGGAAGATTTAAATCTGTAATTGCAACAAAGTACTCATTCTGCGCTAACAGCTCTTTGGCTCTAGCCATATCAGGGGCAACGTCCACCTCACAACACAATTCTTGAGTCAGTAGGTGCCGCATAACCCTAGAAACCACTAGGCTATCTTCAACCAATAATATCCGCAAACTTGCTCTCCTTCTTCCCATACTCCTTATCATGCTAAGTTAACAAACTGTAACCGACGCGACATCGGTCAATTCGTTTGACTGAATATGTTAGGTCTACATAATAAAATGGGAATGATTACGCCGTCGCATAATTTTCCTATGCGCTTCTTATGGCGGCAAGCTTAACCAATGTTGATAAAAAACGGTATCATTATGTCAAATATTTGCACCATCTTGTACGCTTAGATTAACGGAGGAGTTATCAATAGGTGAGTGTTCCTGTGCCGCTTCATGTTTAGTCTTACGCACATCAATCACTACGGTTGCTGATATTTTATCTTGTATTGCCTGTCTATTCGCATCCCAGTAAATTTGAAAGAAACCCAATAAACCGGTAGTAAACCCCGCTGCGTAGCCACCATAACGACCAAATGCATCCCAGAGTGAAATTTTAGTACCATCGAGTTGAATAACACGGATCCCAAACAGCTTTTTACCTAAGGTTTGTCCATCAAACCAAGCAGTAAATACCGTAAAGTAAAAAGCTGCCCAACCAAAACCTAGCCCGAGATCGTTTAATAAACCGTTGAACCATGCAAGTGGGCTAGTTGACGAAGTGTCATCTTCCGTGGGCTCGTCGCCAAGCTGCACGGTTTGCTTTTCTAACGCTTGTGATGTTTCTGCAAGTGTTTCAAGCCTCTCTTCCAAGCCCATTTCAGACATAAAATCTTGCTCGAACGTATCACCAGAGGCGGTGATGTTTTCGGCCGCTTCAGAGAGAGGAGTTATTTCCGCGTTTATATCGGCACTCGTTTTCAGTTCTGTTGGTCGCAATACCGGTTTACCTGTCGCCTGCTGTTGAGATAACAGCTGCTTCTGCGTTGCGGTAAGCGGTAACTCTGCGACTAAGCCATCGATTATTTGTGTCTGCTTTGCAGCAGAAAGACTAGACTTTGCAAACGCCTGTTGCAATTTAATCAGGCTTTTTTCTGCACAAGAATAATCAGAGCACTGGCTCACAGCAATAATCGCGGGGCCATAATTTAGTAACCCAGCCAGATTTTCAAGATTTACGTCAATCTCTTCAGGTTGAAGTACGACCTCATTGTTAGCGATAGAGTTACCCAATCGAGGGGGCTCAACCTTAGACTCGTAGAAATAACTCGCAAGCGCCGAAATCAAAGCAAGCAGCATCAGAATGTACAGCCCCCACTTAAGTAACTTTCCCACCTTTTTACTCTGCTTTTGGATAAACAGCGTGCCAAGCACCAATAAGACAAAGATCCAGCCTGCACTGTCGGCTAATACTGCAACTAAGAGGCCATCAATCAACATGGCTAAGCCACGCTTAAGCGGGCTGGCCAGCGGTAAATATAAAATATTAGGCGCCACATCAAAGGCAAAGGGGGTTACCCAGGTCTTAGGGTCATCATGTTTGCTTATTTGTTGTTGATTCATCAATATCCTCATTAGCCTGAATAATCTTGTCCTAAATGCTTAATTTAACTGGCGGAATCATCCACAAGAAACACAATGTTAACATCGTGTTATGCATTTACCCTCTGACATTTACGAATAACAGCAATCGCTTTAATAACTAAATGGAATAACGAAGAACAAACTATCACTTCTATTACCGCCAAAGGCTATTATGATTTAGCTGTGCATATAAAGGAGCAAGCAATCCATGAGCAAAATTTTTGAAGATAATTCACAAACAATTGGTAACACCCCTCTTGTCCGTCTAAACCGTGTCAGCAATGGTAGAGTACTTGCCAAGATAGAAGCTCGTAATCCAAGCTTTAGCGTTAAGTGCCGTATCGGTGCCAATATGATTTGGGATGCTGAGAAAAAAGGTCTTTTGACTCAAGAGCACGAGCTTATTGAGCCAACCTCAGGCAATACAGGTATCGCTCTGGCTTATGTTGCCGCCGCTCGCGGATACAAATTGACGCTAACTATGCCAAACACGATGAGTTTAGAGCGTAGAAAACTACTTAAAGCACTTGGCGCTAACCTTGTTCTTACTGAAGGCGCTAAAGGCATGAAAGGCGCGATTGATAAGGCTGAAGAAATTCGCCAATCTGATCCAGAAAGATATGTGTTATTGCAGCAGTTTAATAACCCTGCCAATCCAGAAATCCATGAGAAAACAACGGGCCCAGAGATCTGGAACGACACCGATGGTGAAGTCGATGTTGTTGTTGCCGGTGTAGGTACCGGTGGCACCATTACCGGTGTTAGCCGTTACATTAAGAACACTCAAGGCAAGGCGATTACTTCTGTTGCGGTCGAGCCTGTTGATTCACCTGTTATTGCGCAGACGCTTGCGGGCCAAACTGTTCAGCCTGGACCACACAAAATTCAAGGTATTGGCGCTGGCTTCATCCCTGGCAACTTAGACCTTACTCTTATTGATCGCGTTGAAGCTGTCACAAATGAAGAGTCTATTGAAATGGCTCAACGTCTGATGAAAGAGGAAGGCATTTTAGTCGGTATTTCATCGGGTGCTGCCGTTGTTGCTGCAAATCGTATCGCAGCATTACCTGAGTTTGAAGGCAAAAACATCGTGGTTATTTTACCTTCAGCAGCAGAACGTTACTTATCTTCAGCGCTATTCCAAGGCCAGTTTAGCGACGCAGAAAACGTACAGTAAACATTAGTTTGTTACCAAGAAACCCAAGCATTAGCTTGGGTTTTTTATTGCTTTGACTTTATATCGCTTTGACTATGTGACTCACGGTCGAACGAATAATCTCCAGCATCTGTTCCTCATCGATTTCAAAACGAATAAGATACTGATACTCCAATAATTTAATAATCGCTAAAATTTGATAGGCATCCGCGTTAGCTGAACTTGATCCCATGCCGGTAAAAAAATGTTTGATACTCTCTAGAAAGGTTTCATCTAATGCTATGATAGCCGCCGCCAGTTGTGGATGACGTAACGCCTCTTCATGAAATGCTACCTCAAGAACTCTATCGTCTCTATGAGCTAACTGCTCTTTAATATGCTCACAGATAAATAGACTTAGGTTTTCAATAATAAACACCTTCATCTGCGACTCATCAGCCGTTTCTTGCTCCAGCTTGACACTCTCGACCAAGGCGTAACTTTTCTGCTCTAAGGCCTTATTCATCCACAAGGTTTTTTCAGCAAAATACGTTAACGAATCACTGATAAGATCTTTTATATCATCAAAATAATAGGTGGTTGACGATAAAGGGACATTGGCTTCACTGGCCACAGCCCGATGACGAACTCCACGGATCCCCTCTTTTACAATTAAGCGCAATGTTGCTTCTAAAATGTCAATCCGCCTTGCCTGGCCGTCGCTGCGATTTGATTGTCGACCAACATAGGTCAAAGGTACGAGCATATCTGCCTCCTTCAATCGATAAATACGCTGGAGTTCCCTATTAAACTCGCTGCTAATGTCTTGAAACACTCAGCTAACTGCTGAAGTCAGATCAAGTTCAAACAATAAACAAACTGTAACATGTAAAATTTAGCTTCACGAATATTGTCGAAGCTTATGTTGGTTTAACTTATGTCTTTTTATCGCTCTGCGCTTTCTATTAGCGCTTTTGACGCAAAATTTGAAGCTCAAAAAATTGCTTTTGCTCCTATCAGCTTTCAAGTTGCTCGCTGCCTGTTAAAATTTAACTTATTACAATTCATCTCTGAAAGTGGAGAAAAAGGGATTGGTTTACATAACTTAGCCCTACAGTCAGAGTTATCTGAATATGCCGTAGGGGTATTGGTCGACATGGGTCTCAGCATGGGACTACTTTATCTTAATGAAGACGCGTATGTTTTAGATAAAATTGGCCACTTTTTACTGCACGATGATATGGCAAAAACCAATTTAAACTTTACCCATGATGTGTGCTACCAAGGTTTATTTGAACTTGAAGCCTCATTAATCGAGGGTAAGCCTAAAGGATTAACCTCTCTTGGTGATTGGCCAACGATTTATCCAGGTTTAAGCCAGCTACCCGATCAAATTAAGAAAAGCTGGTTTGAGTTTGACCACTACTACTCAGACCATGCCTTTGAATCACTGCTGCCGTTAATTTTTCAAGCAAAACCAAAACACATCGTCGATGTCGGTGGTAATACAGGAAAGTGGGCATTAGCCTGCACAGGGTATGACAGTCAAGTTCAGATCACCATTATGGACTTACCTGGTCAGTTAAAAGTCGCAATGGATAACGCCTTGAAGGCTGGTGTATCTGAGCGAGTGGCTGCCTATGTCACCGATCTACTCGATGAAAACAAACCTTTTTGTGAAAATGGCGATCTGTATTGGATGAGTCAATTTTTAGATTGTTTTTCCGAAACTGAAATTCTGAGTATCTTAAAGCGGGCAGCCTCAGTGATGAAGCCTGGTAGTGAACTGTGTATCTTAGAAACCTTCTGGGATCGCCAGCCATTTGAAGCCGGTGCCTATTGTGTCAACGCCACCTCACTCTATTTTACCGCAATCGCCAATGGCAATAGCCGCATGTACCACAGTAAAACCTTACTAAAGCTCATTGGCCAAGCAGGGCTTTTTGTTGATGAAGATATTGACAATATCGGCCTTGGCCACACCTTGTTACGTTGCAAGCTGAAGCCATAGACAAGAAATATCCATTAAAGGCTTTCACCTAGAGCCTTTAATGGGTTATGCCAACCTTATTATCCATCTGAGAAATTCTCGCCTTTTATTATTTGCTATTCTAGGCGAATTGATGAGTAAAACGTTATTTACAACCTAGAAGTGGTATGCCGGAGCCGACAATAGCAGATTAAATAAAATTGAACCAAAGCTTAATGCCATTTCAATTTTAATTATTTTATTACCACTATAAAATACGTTCATAAGATTGATTGCAGGAAAATAAAATGAACACAACAAGTAACAAACTACGACACCGAGTAGCACGTTTACCTAGCCCTATGGCAGGCCTTGCACTGGCTATCGCCAGTTTAGGCTGGGCATGGGAAAGCATGATGCCAAGTTTGGGTGGCCAAGCTCAATTGGTAGGTGCTTTGATAGCGTCCGTAATGCTGCTGATGTTAGTCGCCAAGTTTGTGCTTCATCCAAAGGTACTAATTGAAGAATTGACTCATCCAGTCATTGGCAGCGTGATCCCTACCTTTGCTATGGGCTTAATGGTGGTTTCTGCGGCCATTGGACAATTCGATCATGCCGTTGCAGTCACGATATGGTTATTAGCAATTGCCATTCATATCGTGTTTCTAACCATGTTCGTTTATTTCCGCGCTATCGATTTTAAACTCGAGCATATGCTGCCGAGCTGGTTTGTGCCACCTATCGGAATTATTGTCGCTGCGGTCTCTTTTCCCCATGGTTCAGAAATGCAGTATCAATGGTTGGCAGATGCCATCCTTACTTTTGGCATGGTAAGTTATCTAGTGATGCTACCGGTAATGCTCTATCGTCTGATTTTCTGTGAACCTATTGCGGATGCGGCTAAACCTACCATCGCTATTTTGGCGGCACCGGCTAGCCTGTCGTTAGCGGGTTACCTAACCATTTCAAGTCAGCCATCACTGATTATTGTCGGTGTATTGTTAACACTTGCTTTGTTAATGACGAGCGTCATTTACTTGGCTTTCTTTCACTTACTTAGATTGCCATTTTCGCCAGGTTACGCCGCATTCACTTTCCCGATGGTGATTGGTGCAACGGCCTTATTCAAAACCGTTAACTGGTTAGTCTCAACATATGGCGCTAGTACAACTTCATTTGAGCTGCTGATCACCGCTAAAGTTGAGCTTATCGTAGCCACGCTGGTAGTCGCTTATGTTGCGATAAAATATCTTGCTCATTACAAATCGAGCATTTTAGCTAAAACGACAATTTAAAAAACTTGATGTAAATGAGTCAGTTTAAATTTCAGTTAATCCGCGACTAAACTTCTCAAAACAATATCGCAACACTTCAGCATTGAATCAAGCTCAAACCTTAAATGTGATCACCTTCACAATTAAGGTTTTTTGCACATAAGAACACCACACACTCTACTCACCTGTATACAAAACCAAAGCCACACCAAAACCACACCAAAACAACACCAAGCCACAAACAAAGCAGAAACATAACGACTACAAACAACCACCGAAAGCAACCGCTCAGCAACAATCAACAGTCGAATACTCACCATTAAACCACTCGAGTTACTACAAGGATAACCAGATGTTAACAATGGGTAAATTAAAGCCATCGATTCAGAAAAGACACCTGTAAATAGCATGTTGCTACCGTTGCGCACTTGCGGTTACATTCAGCGCAAGGAACTTCTTCATTGATGAATTTGCAACATCTTAAGAAGCAGAACCTAAACACAACATATAACTATTATAAGTTCCAAGGGAGTAAACAATATGAAGCGTAACTCAAGATTGGCCAAAGCCATTCGCTTTGCGTTAGCAACAGGCGCAGCAACTGCCGCGCTGAGCTCGCCAGTAGTTCTTGCAGCCGTTGATGATGAAAATGTAGAACGCATTCAGGTGACAGGTTCTCGTATTCAGCGAAGCGACATGGAAACAGCAACACCTGTTACAGTATTAAGTGCCGACGAGATGGCTAATCAAGGCTTTACTAGCATTCAAGAAGCCTTAGAAAGCTTAACTTCATCTACAGGTGCTATGACCACTCAATCGGTTCATGGCTTCACGCCAGCTGCGTCATCTATTAGCCTTCGCGGCGCTGGTGCAAACCGCACATTGACACTGATCAATGGCAAAAGATTAAACCAATATCCAAAACCTGCTGGCGGCACTGATAACTTTGTTGATACAGCAAACCTGCCGATGGAAGCGGTGCAGCGTATTGAGATCTTACAATCAGGCGGTTCAGCGATTTATGGTGCCGATGCCGTTGGTGGTGTAATCAATATTATCTTGAAAAAAGACTTTGAAGGTGTTGCAGTTAAGTACCGTCACGGTGATACCACCAATGGTGGCGGTGGCAGCGATCGTGTCGCGCTATCAATAGGTGCATCGTCTGATAGAGGCAACGTTTCTAGCTTTATCGAATTTACTGACAATGAGTCACTAAAAGCGACAGATAGAGAGAACTTTGGTCTACATACAGACAAAGTCCCTCACAGCCCATACTCTCAATACAGCTCATACGGTGCAAGAATCGCAGGTAGCGGTGATGGTGCACGCCAATTAACGGCTGAAGAATGTACTGCAGGCGGTTTCTTATGGGATTCAGCTCGCAATATCTGTGGTTTTGACCGCTCTCAATGGCGCGACTTACAACCTGAAAGCACACGTTTTATCAGCTCAACGATCTTTAACTATGAACTTGCAGATGACGTAAGTTTTGTCGGTCGTTTAGATTTTGCAGAAGCAAAATCAGTAACGAATATCGAACCATCTGCAATCGATGATTACGATATTGCCGTTGATGGCGATCAATTAACCGTTAGCTACGGTCAAGTTGGTGCAGATAACTACCTAAGCAAAGTATTTGACGATAAGTCAAGTGCGCTAAATGGTGACTTTGCCAATGCTGAAGATGGTGATTACTACTATGCTCGCCGTCTACATGAGCTAGGTAATCGCACATCAGAAACCAAGACCCGTAACTACTTCTTCACCGCCGGTCTTGAAGGCATGATTGCTGATGAATATAGCTGGGATGCATCCGTTAACTACGGCCGTACCAGTGTTGATGTCTTTGGTAACGGTAACGCGACTGTAGCTGGCATGTTCAACTATATTACAGCTGGCGAGAATGGTAATTCACTTCTAGAAAATATGTCCGCTGAAGATGCTGAAAAAGCCTCTTACAGCTCTTTTGAGCGCGCTCAGTCTACGCAAAAGAACATTCAAGCTAACATCACAGGTGCCCTATTTGATATGGACGCTGGCGAGGTGATGTTTGCATACGGTGCTGAATACACCATTCAAGACTACTCAACAGACTCAGATTCAGAGTCTAAAAATGGCAACATTCTAGGTAAGGGTGGTTCATCTGGCGCTGGTGAACGTAAAAACTGGGCAACTTATGCAGAACTAAGCATTCCAGTATTAGACGTTTTAACAATCGATGCAGCGCTTCGTTACGACCATTACGACAACTTTGGTGGCAATCTTTCACCACAAATCGCCGTCGAATATCGTCCACTAAGAGAGCTATTGGTACGTGGTTCTTGGAGCTCAGTATTCCGTGCTCCAGATATGCACCGTGTATATGGTGACCCAACCAACGGCTTTAACACGGTAATCGACTTTAAACAGTGTCAAGCTATGGGCGGAACACCGGGTACGAGTTACCCAGATGAAAACCTAAATGCAATCTGTAATGAGCTACATATCGATACCACTACGGGTGCGAACCAAGACTTAGAAGCTGAAACAGGCTACACAGCAAATCTTGGTGCGGTATGGGGCGGTGATTCATTCAACGCCTCGTTCGATCTTTGGCAGTGGAAACTGGACGACATGGTAAGTGATATCAGTGCTTCACAAGCCGCTCGTGAATATGAGCTGTATGAAGACATGATCACCCGTGACGATAAAGGTACCATTACTCATATCAATGCAACAGCGCAAAACTTGGCGTACCAAGAAGTACGTGGTTTTGACTTAACTGCGGGATATAACTGGGATCTAAACAACTTTGGTGAGCTAAAGCTTAACTTTAGCGGTACCTATATCTTAAACTCTGAGTACCAGCTAAGCCAGAGCGACCCTATTGAAGACGATATCGAAAACGGTGGTCTGCCACAGTACCGTGCAAACCTAGTACTTGGCTATTTCATTGAAGACTTCGAGGCGACACTTGGCGCTTACCACACAGCGCGCATGCATGGCTCACAATATAAGTCATTCAAACAAGCTGCTGAAGCCGCTGGTGACGTATTTATTGAAGAAGATCATGAAGTTGCTTCTCAAACAAAGTGGAACCTAACAACGGGTTACACTATCTCTGATTCAATTAAAGTGAAAGCCGGTATCGTTAACTTGTTTGATGCAGGTCCTAACTTCGACCCAACGGCAACATCATGGCCACACTACCCACGTAGCATATACAATGCACGCGGTCGAGAGTGGTTTGTTGAAGGCGAAGTGAAGTTCTAAATAAGCACTTATTTAAGCGCTAACTATCGCTTTACGCACACTAAAACGGCATCCTAGGATGCCGTTTTTTATTAGATAATTGAATCTTCAACGCTTAATGGTTACTTTTCCCTAACTAAATCCCATGTAGTGCGCCACTATCACTATCACGCTCGACACCGTAAATAACGCCAGCATAAAGCGCCAAATAAACTTAAGCCACTGGCCCCAATCGACTCGGCATACACCCAATGTCGCCATCAAGGTGGCTGAAGTTGGCACCAGTACGTTAGTAAAACCATCACCTAGTTGGAACGCCAATACCGCGACTTGGCGCGTGACCCCAACGAGATCTGCAAGCGGCGCCATAAGTGGCATGGTGAGCGCAGCCTGACCCGACCCCGAGGTCACAAAGAAGTTAAACACCGATTGAAACACAAACATAAACCAAGCTGACATCACACTCGGCAACTGACCAATAAACTCTCCTGCTGCACTTAAAATGGTATTGAGTACACTAGGTGTCTTAGCATCGCCACCGCCAAGCAGCAGTAAAATACCGGAAGCACAGCCTACTAACACAGCGGGTTCAAGCATAGTGGCTGCGCCCTGTTTAAAGCTTGTCGCTACAGTATTGACGTTCATATTATTTAATTTGAACACGATACCAATCACACCGACGACAATACCCATGGTAAAAAATTGACTGGCGATTTCAGGGATAAACCATGCCTTTGCTATCACCCCCCAAATGATCCACGCTACTGTCACGA
The DNA here is from genome assembly GCF_052977045.1 of Shewanella sp. 125m-7. NCBI lineage: Bacteria > Pseudomonadati > Pseudomonadota > Gammaproteobacteria > Alteromonadales > Shewanellaceae > Shewanella > Shewanella sp. 125m-7. The sequence goes on along the minus strand of NZ_JBRILQ010000010.1, from coordinate 68,492 downwards.
CTATGCTTGATAACACTAATATGTCACCAAGATTAAAGCGGCTATCTAAATTGGCCTGCTTTTGGTTTTCTCTAAAATACTGGTCACTTTGGTAACTAAACGAGTGCTCAGGTTTGGCTTTTACTTTTGCACCATAACGCATGGTGAAGATTACACCCATCAAGGTAAAACCTGTCCACATAACAAAGCGCATGCCAGAGCCCGATAATACTGGCACGCCAGCAATTCCTTGAGCTATTGCAACGCTAAACGGGTTCATCCAAGATGCGGCAAAGCCAATCTGAGTTGCCACATAGGTGACCATTACTGTGGTAATGCCGTCGTAGCCTAGACGGATCATTAATGGGCAGATAATAATGGCAAAGGCAATCGCCTCCTCTCCCATACCAAATACGGCGCCGCCAAGTGAAAACAGGATAAATATAACGGGAATAAATAGCCCCTCTTTACCGCGCGTGGCATCAATCAACTTCAAGATCCCGTTATCAATCGTGCCCGTTGCCATCACAATGCCAAAGGCACCACCGATAACAAGCATAAACATAATAACGCCAATGGCACTGCCCCACTTGGAGCCAGACACTAAACCCTCAAAAGCAAAGTTGAAGAAACCAACGCCACCATGCCCTTCAAATAGTGCGACAGGTTGGAGAATAGGCTCTCCGCGCTCATCCACTTCATAGACGAAAGAGTTGGGGTCAATAACACTTCGGCTCTTTTCTACACCATCGACGACATAGCTGACATCTTGAGTTTGAAATGAGCCAATAGGCACGAGGTAGGTCAAAATCGCAGCAGCAATAGCAACAAAAAAGATAATCACCAAGGTATCTGGCATTTGCCATGCTTTACTAGAATGAGATGTGTGATGTGATGATTGAACAGCTTCGTGGCTAACCACATGATTAGCTGAAGTATTAGATGTGTTAACAGGGTTCATTATGCCACCATTTTATTATTATATGGCGGCAAATATAAACCAATGATCAACCCTTTTCCAGCAACAGATTAACCATTAGCAGCAAAACGCTTACCCTATTGCTACTATCAAGCTACAAGCTATAGACAAGGCCGGTTAATAATCACTCTGAACAGAGCGTTTTTCGCGTGATAAGCATATTGCATGACTGATGACTAACATCAATAATGAGAATAGTAACGCGGGCACAATAGGGTGAATATTGTGTGCCAGCGGTGCCTGCAACTGCAGCGCCAGGTAACTCACTATCCCGCTGGACATTGCAACTAAAGCACTTTGACCATTCACACTAGGCCAGAATAGCCCAGCTATAATAGGCCATAGGAAAACAGCTTGCAGCGCACCGAAAGCCGCAAGGTTAATCCAAACAATCATGTCTGGTGGATTGATTGCCCAAAAACAGGCTAAACCTGTGATCAATACCATCACGACTTGAGTCAAGCGTACCTGCGCTGTTGCACTCATATTTGGCAGACTCTTAACGACCCCATCACGAACGATGCTTACCGCAGATTGCAATAACATGGAATCGACCGATGACATGACCGCAGCAATCGGCGCTGCCAATAAAATGCCCGCCCAAAATGGTGTCAGTAATTGTGCAATTAAGGTTGGCATAATCTGATCGGGAACCGAGAGATTTGGAAATAATGCACGCCCTAAAAACCCACAAAGATGCGGCAGTAATGTCATCAAGAAACAGATTAATGTGCCCCAGACCATGCCACGCTTTAATGATTTACTATCTTTGACAGCGAGTAGCCTGACAATAGTGTGGGGCAGCCCCATAGTACCAAAACAGATCAGCACCCAAAACGAGAGCATCATAGGCCAACCAAGAAAATCTCCCATCCCATGAGGGCTGAGTAACTGGGGGGACTTTGCCGTTTCTACGCTAAGCTGCGCACTGAGCTCTGGTTGTGTGAGGATCACGAGTAGTAATATTATCAGCCCTACCAACATCACTATGCCTTGCAATGCATCAGTAAGCACTACCGCCCTAAAACCACCGGTTAAAGTGTAAGCCATCACTGTGGTGACAAATATCGCTAGACCTAATTCGTAACTAATGCCTGTCACACCAGAAAGTAATCGAGCACCACCAATAAACTGCACCGAGATCATTGCGATAAAGCCGATAACTAAGCTCAGCATTGCAATGATGCTGAGCCAGTTATTTTGATAGCGCTCATCTAGCCATTCAATAATGGTGCTGTATTGTTTTCTTTGCGCCAAAAACTTAGGGCCGAGCACGCCCAAAGTGAGGATCACAACCGGAACTTGAATAAGCGCTAACCATACCCAACCTAAACCAAACTTATAGGCTGCGCCAGGCCCACCAATGAATGAACCCGCACTGGTGTATGTTGCCACTAAAGTCAGTGCTAACAATGGACCAGTAAGAAAGGCACCGCCAATAAAGAAACGCTTGGCTTTATCTTCATGCAGTGCCTGAGATTGTTTAGATTGACGCGCGCTCCATACACGGGTGACAACCAAGCTCAATGCAAGATAAATAAGCACGGGAAGCAAACTAGTCATCTTGTTTGTCAGCCATATTTGTCAGTAAAAAGCTAAGACTGATTATCAATAAAATAGGTGCTGCAATACAGGAAAACCAAAACCATAAAGGTAAACCAAACCAATTTCCCAGTTCGCTCAGCCATAAAGGGCCAAAGCACCAGAGAAAAAAATAGCTAAAGGTCAGTACTAATGAGGTTTTTGTAAGCAAGCACATAAAATTGCAGGTAGCCACGTTATGGAAGATTTAGCACGGGATTTTAATCAATATTGATAAGTGATACCAGCAACTGCTGCCAGACAGACTCAGAAACATGATAGCAAAACAAACTATCCGTAAAATTATTGCGTAAAGTCACATTTATCCCCATCTAAAAGCACGCCACAAAATTGGTCACAAAGCTGCAGGAAAGCTGCAGGAAATCTGTCAATCGCTAACGTATGGGTAAAAAAAAGCAGCTCATATAAATGAACTGCTTATTTTCGATGCTGCCACTCGCTTATCAGCTTAACTGTCAGCCTTACTCTTTGTATCAATCTGCTGTGAATTGTCTTCGGAGGAGTAGCTCTTAGCCCCGTTTTCAATCATCAAGTAGCCTAAACCGACAAACACACCACCGCCAACAATATTACCTAAGGTAACTGGGATCAGGTTATTGAAAACAAAGTTCATTACGGTCAGATCTGCATACTGTTCGCGGCTGATATTCAGCGCATCAAACCAAGCTGGATCGGCAAACTGTTGAATTGTGATCCCAAGTGGCACCATGAACATATTAGCAATACTGTGCTCGAAACCACTGCTAACAAACATAGCCACTGGCAACATAAGCAGCACAACTTTAGTCAACACATCTTTGGTTGCAAATGTCATCCACACCCCTAGACAGACCATCATGTTACACAAGATCCCTAGTACAAAGGCCTGGGTCCAACTATGGTGCAACTTATGCTGAGCGATATTGAGTGCACTTAAGCCCCAACGACCGCCATCAAGCTGATACATACCAGCCAGAGTGATCAATAGCACCATGAGCATAGCGCCAACAAAGTTACCAGCATAGACTCTAGCCCAACACTTCAGCAATGCGATATGACTCACTCTTTTTTGAGCCCACGCTACGCTGCTAAGCACGGTACTGGTAAATAGTTCGCCACCGCAAACCACAACAAGAATTAAACCTAAACTGAAAGCAAGTCCGCCAACAAACCGCGTGAGGCCCCAAGAGCCTTGGCTACCGGTAGTAACGGTAATGTAAAAAACAAAAGCGAGTGCGATGAAAGCACCGGCAAAAATAGCAAGCCCAAAAGATTGCCCTTTAGATTTAAAGACTTTATCGGCTCCATAGTTCGCCGCTTGCTGAACTAAGCTCGGCTTCACTAACGCATTGGTGTTAGATGTTTGCTGTGAACTTTGAGTCTGAGCTTCCTGACTGTTCTGCTTATTAATTGCCATTATTCCCACCTAGTATCACTACTTTTCCAAAACCGTATACGAATCGCATAAACTTTCTCCACAACACCGATAACCATCAATCGCTTACATTAAACAAGCTTAGAAATTTTTTAATAAAATCAAAGACAATTACTAAATAGACAAACCAAAAGGTAAATTGGTCTGACCAATTTAATTTTAAGACAAATAAGATAACATAGCCATAAACTAAAGGCATTAAAAACGCCTTACTAATATAGTGAAATGTGATAATTGTTTAACCTAGATCTAATTCTGACTCATTTTGTTAGCCAATGTTGCACCATTAGTCAGGCTTACGTTTCTGATTGACAGGCTCCTACCCATACAGCCTAACCGTACAAACTAGTCCCCCTCTTTACTCTTTAAAGCTAACCATCAACTAAAGCTAGACTGACTTGTTGTTATTTACAATCAAATAACTCACCGTACTCAAGGCCCAGCTAATGCTGTCAATCACACTGAAAAAATATGCGTTCATAGTAGGTTATGAGTAGGCACACCTACATCAAGGGGAGCTATGTCACCTCAGTCGCGATGTTTTAATAATGAGGGCAAGTGAATCAAGATATAGGCTGCGCATCCAAAAACGAAAAACGTCAGCAATTATTCACCTATAATTCATCTGCCTTAAGTCGTATGAGTCATACTTTGCCGCTCTAATTATCTAAGCGACTGGGCCGAATAATGACCAGCAAAAATACTGAAGTCTTAGGCTGAAAATTGAGTAGCGAAAATTGGGCCACTTTTAAGGCATATCAATCGATTAAAGCTCAGTCAAAGCGTGTACGGTTAAAAAATGCTACCTTGGTAACAGTTTTCGCATTTGCAAGCCAATTAAGACCTGATTTGGATGCAGTGCATCCAAGGTTATGCTAATATAACTATGGTTAATTGGTCTTACCAATTTGAATTCTTCAGTCAGAATAGATACTGGAGAACGAAAGACGATTAAGCCAAACAGATTACAATGAAGTGAATTCACTTCGAAAACGCGCCAAGTAACATAAGGCTATCCGCCGTTGGGGCGTTTAAGACTTAGCTATTGGTGTATCGCACGCCTCGTTTTTGAGCCTATATCGATACCCAATAACCTTTATCTAAAACAGAAGGTAATAGTACGATGACCGAAAAAACTGAACAGTTTGCAACCGCGTGGGAAGGTTTCACCGCTGGCGATTGGAAAACTGAAGTCAATGTGCGTGACTTTATTCAAGCTAACTACACTCCTTATGAAGGCGACGAGTCTTTCCTTGCTGGTGCTACTGAAGCAACAACCGAACTTTGGGACAAAGTTATGGTTGGCATTAAGGAAGAGAACCGCACTCACGCACCTGTTGATTTTGATACTTCACGTGTATCAACAATCACTTCTCACGAAGCCGGTTACATCACTAAAGATCTAGAAACAATCGTTGGTCTACAAACAGAAGCGCCTCTAAAGCGTGCTATGTTGCCAAACGGTGGTATTCGTATGGTTGAAAGTTCTTGTGCTGCATACGGTCGTGAACTAGACGCTGACGTTAAGTATGTATACTCAGAGCTACGTAAGACACACAACCAAGGTGTGTTCGACATCTACACGCCAGAAATCATGCGTTGTCGTAAGTCTGGCGTATTGACTGGTTTACCAGATGCATACGGCCGTGGTCGTATCATTGGTGATTACCGTCGTGTCGCTCTTTACGGTATCGATTTCCTAATGAAAGACAAGTTTGCCCAATTTGGCTCACTACAGTCTGATTTCGAGACTGGCGTAGACTTGTCTTACACTATGCAACTTCGTGAAGAAATTGCAGAGCAGCACAAAGCACTAGGCCAGATGAAGAAGATGGCAGCAAGCTACGGCTTCGACATCTCTTTGCCTGCAACTAACGCTAAAGAAGCTATTCAGTGGACTTACTTCGGCTACCTAGCTGCAGTTAAGAGCCAGAACGGCGCTGCGATGTCTTTAGGTCGTACTTCTAGCTTCCTAGACGTGTTCATTGAACGTGATCTTAAGAACGGCACATTGACTGAGCAACAAGCTCAAGAAATGGTTGACCATTTCGTAATGAAGCTTCGTATGGTACGTTTCCTACGTACTCCAGAATACGATGAGCTATTCTCTGGCGACCCTATCTGGGCAACAGAGTCTATCGCGGGTATGGGTCTAGACGGCCGTACACTTGTGACTAAGTCTAGCTTCCGTTTCTTGCACACTCTATACAACATGGGTCCTAGCCCAGAGCCAAACATCACGGTTCTATGGTCTGAGCAATTACCACTAAGCTTCAAGAAGTACGCGTCTAAAGTATCTATCGATACTAGCTCTATCCAGTACGAAAACGATGATCTAATGCGTCCAGATTTCGAATCTGACGATTACGCTATCGCGTGTTGTGTAAGCCCAATGGTTGTTGGTAAGCACATGCAGTTCTTCGGCGCGCGTGCAAACCTTGCCAAGACGATGCTTTACGCTATCAACGGTGGTGTTGACGAAAAACTTAACGCTCAAATCGGTCCTAAGTCTGCGCCAATCACAGACGACGTTCTAGATTTTGATGACGTTCTAGGTCGCTTAGACACTATGATGGACTGGCTTGCTACGCAGTATGTGTCTGCACTAAACGCTATCCACTTCATGCACGACAAGTACTCTTATGAAGCTGCACTAATGGCACTTCACGACAGAGACGTACGTCGTACTATGGCATGTGGTATTGCTGGTCTTTCTATCACGGCTGACTCACTATCTGCGATTAAGTACGCAACGGTTAAGCCAATCCGTGATGAAAACGGTATTGCTGTTGATTTCGACATCGAAGGCGACTATCCAAAGTTCGGTAACAACGACCCACGTGTTGATGATATCGCAACTGAATTGGTTGAGCGCTTCATGGCGAAAATCCGTAACATGAAGATGTACCGCAACGCGATCCCAACTCAGTCAATTCTAACTATTACCTCTAACGTGGTTTATGGTAAGAAGACGGGTAACACACCTGACGGTCGTCGCTCTGGTGCACCATTTGCTCCAGGTGCTAACCCAATGCATGGTCGTGATGAAAAAGGCGCTATCGCTTCTTTAACATCTGTGGCTAAACTACCATTTGCTCACGCACAAGACGGTATTTCTTACACATTCTCTATCGTTCCTAACGCGTTAGGTAAAGATGATGATACCCGTAAGACTAACCTTGCAGCACTTATGGATGGTTACTTCGCTCATAACGATACTCGTGAAGGTGGTCAACACTTAAACGTTAACGTAATGAACCGCGAAATGCTTGAAGATGCAGTGGTTAATCCAGAGAAATACCCACAGCTAACAATCCGTGTTTCTGGTTATGCTGTACGCTTTAACTCGCTAACACCAGAGCAACAGCAAGACGTTATTACCCGTACCTTTACTAAAGGTCTGTAAGTTTACTTAAGTGTCGATTGAGCTGATGCTAGCGTATGCGAGCATCAGCTAAACAGGAGTATAAATGGCAGTTATAGGTCGGATTCATTCAATTGAATCTTTTGGAACAGTTGATGGTCCCGGCATTCGGTTTATCACCTTTATGCAAGGCTGCTTAATGCGCTGCTTATACTGCCATAACCGAGACACTTGGGACTTACACGGTGGTAAAGAAATGAAAGTCGATGACTTAATGAGTCAAATCATTAGTTATCGACCTTTTCTTGAAGCCAGTGGCGGTGGTGTGACCGCAAGCGGCGGAGAAGCAATTTTACAAGCTGATTTCGTTACAGAGCTTTTCAAAGCGTGTAAACAAGAAGGTATTCATACTTGTCTTGATACTAACGGCTTTGTTCGTAAACACACACCCATTATTGATGAACTTCTCGATAACACAGATTTGGTGATGCTAGATATTAAACAGATTGATGATGCCAAGCATATCGATCTAACCAATGTCAGCAACCAGCGCACGCTACAGTTTGCAGAATATTTGCATAAGCGTGGGCAAACAACATGGATTCGCTATGTGGTTGTTGGTGGCTATACCGACGATATTCCATCAGCTCAAGCGTTAGCTGAGTTTATTAAGCCTATGACTAATGTGGAAAAGGTTGAGTTACTCCCTTATCACGAGTTAGGCAAACATAAATGGGAAGCCATGGGAGAGAAATATGAGCTTAATAATATTTCCCCACCAAGCACTGAGACTATGGAACAGATTAAGAAAGTCTTTACTGATATGGGAATAAAAGCGGTTTATTAACCGCGTAATACAGCGCTAGCCAAACTAGAGCTCTTCCCAGTAACTGGCATCTAAGCGTTCGAACGCCGCTTTTAATATGAGCGCCATATCGAAGTAGCATGCTTTAGCGCCAAGCGGCCGACAATTAACGCCCATTTGCATTAATTTAGTCGAGAGCTGATTACCCCAGTCAAGTAGAGATAAAGGTAGAGGATGGCGAGAACGCCAACCGAGCCAAAGTAAGCCCTGAATGGGCAAACTGATAAAGAATAATGCGATGGTTATCGCTTGGGGCAGATAGCTCCAACCGTGCAAGTACAACTGACTCGCTGCAGCCAATAAAGCCAACACAGGCATTAACGGTAACGCCAGTTTAGTCGCTCGCATAACGCGATACTCAGGAAAGTAAAAACTGAGTTGTCGAACCATAGGCCAAGTCTTCATATAACGATGACCTTCACCTAATGTTTTGAGAACTTGAATGCTCAACGATGGCACCTATAAATAAAATTAACAGCCTAACTTTAGCATAAACACTCGGCCTGCCCCAAGGGCTACAGCAGAGTAATACACAATTTTGCTCTTTTAAAGAGCATACTTTACGACTTCGGCTATAGTTGCCATATGAAGTTTTGTTATTAGGTGAGCCAAACGGCTTCACCCTTTATTGCGAAAGGTTTAAACATGTCAAACAAACTAGTATTGGTGCTTAACTGTGGTAGTTCATCGCTAAAGTTTGCAGTAATTGATGCGATTTCTGGCGACGACCAAATTTCAGGTCTAGCAGAATGTTTTGGTCTTGAAGATTCAAGAATCAAATGGAAAGTTAACGGTCAGAAAAGTGAAGCGAGCCTAGGTGCTTTCACTGCTCACAGAGAAGCTGTTGAATACATTGTTAACGACATTCTAGGTGCTCACCCAGAAATCGCTGCAGAGATCCAAGCAATTGGTCACCGTGTTGTTCACGGTGGTGAGAAATTCACTCACTCAGTCATTATCGACGAATCTGTAGTTCAAGGTATCGAAGACTGTGCGACTTTAGCACCGCTTCACAACCCTGCTCACCTTATCGGTATTCGTGCAGCACAAGCATCATTCCCAGCGCTTCCACAAGTTGCTGTATTTGATACTGCGTTTCACCAAACTATGCCTGAAAAAGCATATGTATATGCACTTCCATACAAGCTATACCGTGAAAACGCGATCCGTCGCTATGGCATGCACGGTACTAGCCACCTATTCATCAGCCGTGAAGCGGCTAAAGCATTAGGTAAAGATGAAGCTGACACAAACATCATTTGTGCTCACTTAGGTAACGGCGCATCAGTTACTGCTATCAAAGGCGGCAAGAGCGTTGACACTTCTATGGGTCTTACTCCACTAGAAGGTTTGGTAATGGGTACACGTTGTGGTGACGTAGATCCATCAGTTATCTTCCACCTAGTTAATCGTCTAGGTTACACACTAGACGAAGTTGAGTCTGTACTTAACAAGCAAAGTGGTCTGCTAGGTATTTCTGAACTGACTAACGATTGCCGTGGCATCGAGGAAGGTTTTGAGAAAGGTCATAAAGGCGCAACGCTAGCACTAGAGATCTTCTGCTACCGTCTAGCTAAGTACATCGCTTCTTACACAGTGCCACTAGAGCGTCTAGACGCAGTAGTGTTCACTGGTGGTATCGGTGAAAACTCTGATCTTATCCGTGAAAAAGTACTGAACTCATTAGCTATTTTCAACTTCAACGTTGATAAAGAGCGTAACGCTGCAGCTCGCTTTGGTAACGGTGGCAAGATCACGACCGACGAAGGTACTGTTGCTATGGTTATTCCTACTAATGAAGAGTGGGTTATTGCGCAAGACGCAATCACACTAATCAAGTAACTAAAAGCACAAAAAATGCAGCTAATACCAAGTATTAGCTGCTGTTAGCGCAGTATAGATTTAAGTCATACTTTGTATGACATCACCGTGTTTTAAGAGGTCAATATGTCTCGTAACATTATGCTCATTCCAGTGGGTACAGGCGTGGGTTTAACTTCCATTAGCCTAGGTATGGTTCGCGCACTAGAACGTCACGGCGTTAAAGTACGCTTTTTCAAGCCAATCGCCCAGCAACGTCCAAATGACAAAGGTCCAGAGCGCTCAACGACTATTTTGAGCAAGTCTCCAACCGTTAATCCGCTCGAGCCATTCGAGATGGAGCATGCAGAAAAACTAATTCGTGCAGACCAAACTGACGTGTTGATGGAGCAAATCATTGCTCGTGCAACAGAATGTGCTGATGATACTGAAACATTGATCGTTGAAGGTTTAGTCCAAACTCGTAATCATCCTTTCTCTAGCGATGTTAACCATGCAATCGCTAAAGCACTTGATGCTGACATTATTTTTGTTGCCACTCCTGGTAGCGAAAGCGCGACAGCATTAATGAACCGCCTAGAGATTTCACATAACTCTTGGGGTGGCAGTGAAAACAAGCGTTTAATCGGTGCTATCGTCAACAAAATTGGCGCACCGGTTGATGACGAAGGCCGTGCACGTCCAGATCTATCAGAAGTTTTTGATCACGACGAAATGCCGCGTCCAGATGCAGCAAGCATGTTCCAACTTCCAGGTAAGAGTCCACTACGTATTTTAGGTAGCGTACCTTACAACTTAGATCTTGTTGCACCACGTGCATCAGATCTGGCTAAGCACTTAAGCGCTAAAATCATTAACGCTGGTGAAATGAACACTCGCCGTATGCGTAAAGTGACTTTCTGTGCTCGCAGCATCCCTAATATGGTTTCTCATATTAAAACTGATTCACTATTAGTGACTTCAGGCGACCGCAGTGACGTTATCGTATCGGCTTGTCTAGCTTCAATGAACGGCGTAAAAGTCGGTGCCTTGTTGCTAACAGGCGGTTATGAGCCTGAGCCACAGATCATGGAGCTTTGTGAACAAGCTTTCGAAACTGGCCTGCCAGTCTTCTTAATCGATACTAACACTTGGCAAACCGCGCTAAACATTCAGCGTTTTGATCATGAAGTGCCTGTTGATGACGCTGTACGTATTGAACAAGTTCAAGAGTACGTCGCAAGCCACATCGACCAAAACTGGGTTGAGAGCATCACTAAGAATTCACCACGTGAGCACCGTTTATCGCCACCTGCATTCCGTTACAAGTTAACTGAACTTGCTCGTGCTGCGCGTAAGACCGTTGTTCTGCCTGAGGGTGATGAGCCAAGAACTATCGAAGCCGCTGCAATTTGTGCTGAACGTGGTATTGCTCGCTGTGTTCTTTTAGGTAACCGCGAAGAGATTGAACGCATCGCCACTCAGCATGGCGTTGTATTAGGTGATGGCGTAGAAATCGTTGATCCTGAAACATCTCGTGACCGCTACGTTGAAGCAATGCTTGAACTACGTCGTGGTAAGGGTCTAACTGAAGTTGTTGCTAAAGAGCAACTACAAGACAACATGGTACTAGGTACTATGATGCTTGCTCAAGGCGAAGTAGACGGTATCGTATCGGGTGCGGTTAACACGACAGCTAACACGATTCGTCCACCACTACAGTTAATTAAGACTGCACCAGGTTCAAGCCTTGTATCATCTATCTTCTTTATGTTGATGCCTGATCAAGTTTACATCTACGGTGACTGCGCGATTAACCCAGATCCAACTGCTGAGCAGTTAGCTGATATCGCGATTCAATCAGCAGAATCTGCAATTGCATTTGGTATCGAGCCACGCGTTGCAATGATCAGTTACTCTACTGGTAGTTCAGGTACGGGTTCTGATGTTGATAAAGTACGTGAGGCGACTCGTATTGCTCAAGAGAAGCGTCCTGATCTAATCATTGACGGTCCACTACAGTACGACGCGGCAGTAATGCCAAACGTTGCTCGCTCTAAAGCGCCTAACAGCCCTGTTGCTGGTCAAGCGACTGTATTTGTATTCCCAGATCTAAACACGGGTAACACAACATACAAAGCGGTACAACGTAGTGCGGATTTGATCTCTATTGGCCCAATGCTGCAAGGCATGCGTAAGCCAGTAAACGATCTATCTCGTGGCGCATTAGTTGACGATATCGTTTATACGATTGCATTAACGGCAATCCAAGCGGCTCAGAACGAGCAAGCTTAATTAGCTAGTCGTCTAGCCAATACTATGAAAAAGCCTGCGTTAGCAGGCTTTTTTGTGTCTAACTAGTTAATCAATTTAAATACAATATACTTTAAAATCAACATTTAAACAGAGTCATTACTGCATGTTTCTCTGCTTCTAGTCTGTTTGTTTGAGCCTTCGCCATTAACATCTAATTGAACAGTTGTGAGAACGGCTATCACTAAGTATTTGCAGCGATATATGTCGACCGTCAGCCTTTAAGTGCACCTACAGCATATGACACCTGCCTCAGGATAAGGCACTTTAACTGCATAGCACTTAACTTTGCATCAACGCCAATTCCCAAAATGACATCGTGGCCCATTGCGAGGCCGATTAAAAGGGGATGGGTCCATTCCATTATCCATGCTTCTCGTTATTCTGATATGTACAAAAAACACTCTAGAGATCGCAAATACTGATAATGAGTTAGTTATGCTTGAAGATTATAGACAAGAAAATGGAGACACAGAGAAATGAATCAAAAAATAACCAGTGCTTTTAGCTTTTAAATATTAATGACTTAAGCTAGTTAAAAATAGTCATCAACACACTTACCCACAGATTCTGTGGATAACCTTTATAAGTGATCTATACAGATATGCCTTAGATCTTTATCTAGGTCAAGCTTTTCGGACGATCCTTTATGAATTTCTTGCGTTGATGGGTAATAATCGTAATACTGCAGTAAATCCATCGTCACTTATATCATGATTAAACCGTTACTTTTTGCAGCAATTTTAGGGCTTGTAGCATGCAGCCCCTCAGAGCAACACAGCGATGATGCTAGTGCTTCTGCCAATCAATCCCTTAGAACACCTGAATTAACCTCTCTAGGCTTCTTAAGTGCGGTTTACATCGACAGAAATGTGGATAAAGCCAAATTTTTTGTTGATGACTCACTTAAAGAGATCTTAAGCCACTACTATATTGCCGCTTCAGTACAGCGTAATATGTTGAACCTATCGATGACCGAGGTTGAGCTTGAGGTCGATGAGGTCGACATCGATTTCTTTCGTAAATTCACCGATGACGTGACTGTAATTGTCAAAATTAAAGGCCTACGTGGCGGCCAAAGTTGGATTGATGATCGCACGCTTCGGTTACACAAGCGTCAAGGAAACTGGATTATAGTAGAAATCATGCCAGAGAAACGGCAAGTGAATGGTTAATAGCAATCGGTATAACTCTTCAATGATGCTTTCAAACACACAACAAAAAATAGCAACCTAGTGGTTGCTATTTTATCTTTAAAGCTCAGCTATTCGCTGGCTTTAGGATATTATCCTTAATCTAAAAACGCTTCTTCATCCATTTCAACGGGTAGAGACTCTAACATCTCATCTTGTAGTTGATAATATGCGCCTTCGTATTCCTGAATTTCCATAACGACTCCGGATCTCTGATTAAGGTGTAGGGTACAAAGGCATGACATCAAAAATGTGTCATTTTGCCCTTTTTTAAAAACATGCCAATTATGCATTGCTTCTAATGGCGAGTATAACAGCTTCAGTCCTGCACTTACAGAAAACTTTCAGAATCAGAGCTGGTAAATAGCTAAAAACGGCGTAATCGCTTCAAAATATAGCCAAACACGTCAGTCAAGATGAAAGACTTTCAGTTTTTCATTCAAGAATCAGCTTAGCAGCGATTTTTATACGTCTAAAAAATATACCGCACAGTCTTTTCGCTTCACCTGTAAACTTCAAGCTGAAGCTTGATCTTAAACGTGAAAGCATAAAAAAGGCCAAACATAATGTTCAGCCTTTAAGCTCCAAGCCTACAAATAGTCTACAGACTAACTTTTTTGATAACGTAGCACTTTAAGCGCTTTGTTAGGGTCAATATCTTCAAATACAGTAGGGTTTTCAAGCTGCTCACAAAAAACGAGACTTGGGCTGTACTCGTTAACCTGCTCCATTAAAAACTCAATACTCAGCTCTGGTGCATTTAAACACAGTAGCATGTCACCGTCATCGGTTAACAATTCAGGTAAACGTTTTAGCAAGCGCGCATAATCTTTAGTGGCCACAAAACTGCCCTTTTGATTACTTGGCGGATCGGCAATGATCACCTCATAAGGCCCTAGTTTAGTGAGCTTACCCCATGACTTAAAAATATCATGCCCAAGAAAACGAGCTCCAGATTTAAAATCATTGAGCAGATGATTTTGCTTACCAATCGAAAGCGCACCTTTGCTCATATCGATGTTAACCACTTCGTCTGCCTTACCTTGAAGCGCTGCGACAGAAAAGCCACAGGTATAAGCAAATAGGTTTAATACCTTTTTGTGAGCACTATGTTCACGAACCCACTGGCGACCATTGGCCATATCGAGAAACAGACCGTGATTTTGGCCTCGCATTAGGTGCACTTGAAAATGAGCACCGTTTTCAGTCACTATGTGTTTTTCAGGTACTTCACCTTTAATGATTTCTGTATGAGTTTCTCCACCACGACGATACTGGAACACTAAATTTAGAGGCTCATCACCTTTAAGCTCAAACCAACGCTGCTCTATCGCTACCGTTAATCGTTCAAGCTCGTCATCTTCTAGCACTTTAAAACTGGTTAACAACAACACAGGAGAGAACCAATCTAAACAAAGGTGCTCTGCGCCTTTAAAACGCCCCCCACGACCATGAAATAGTCGACTCACGTCCTCAGACAGTTCAACTTGCTTTACTGCTTCAATAAATAACTGCATCAAACTCACTTTTCACTATTTTCTAACTGATTATTTTTTAACGGATGACTTTCTAACTGTTCACTTTTTAACGAGTGACTTCGGGATCTTTTGCCTCTTGTAGCTGTGCTTCTGAGATATCATCGCCCAGTAACACCGCTAGCCAGCGGCCGCCAGAGCTCGACTCTAAAGCAATTTTTACAATCATGGTCAGTGGCACCGACAATAACATGCCCACAGAGCCCAATAACCAGCCCCAGAAGATCAATGATAAAAATACCACTAACGTCGATAAACCTAAGCCCTTGCCCATATATCGTGGCTCAACGGCATTGCCCATAACCGTATTTGTACCCAAGTACAATAACGCCACGCCACCAGCTGCTCCTGGGCCTAATTGAATGAATGCCAATAGTACTGATGGGATTGCCGCTATGATTGATCCGATATTAGGAATGTAGTTAAACAAAAACGCTATCACCCCCCACAGCAACGCATAGTCAACGCCGATAAAGTAAAGCCCTACACCGATAATAAGGCCGGTAGCTAAACTTACTAACGTTTTAATCACCATGTATTGATTAACTGAATGTAAGAAACGGTCGACCTGCTTTAAACGCATATCAGGATCGTCCAGCGCCAAATGCATCTTGGTCGAAAACCCATTCGACTCAAACAACATGAACACGACAGTCAAAATAATGAGGAACAAGTTTGCCATCACACTGCCCACGCCTGACAACATATTAGTGGTCATAGACAGTGCCACACCCGGATCGAAATATGCCAAGATCTGCTCTTTGGAAATATGAATATTAAATGAGGCAAGCTTCTCTACGATCCAGGAGAAATGACCTATCAGCTGATCGCGATAAAACGGCAGTTGTTTAGAGAATTCATTAATCGAGGTACCTACAACTGATGCGAGCCACAGCCCCATCAATACAATAAACACCATCAGCAACAGCACAGCTAAACCACGTGGTGTACGGTGACGTGTCATCCAACTGATCATCGGATTACAGATCACAGCAATAAACACTGATAGTACAAAAGGCACTACAATCGGGCTGGCAGCTTTAATGCCTGCTAAAATAACAACGATAAACGCTGAAATAGCAAAGCCCTTAAAAGCCACGCCTTGATTCTCAAATCGGGTCATTACAATAAAATCCTTCTTGATTCACTATAATATTGATAGGGTTATATAAACTGCTTCTTACAAAAACTACAACAGGGACATCGTTATTTATGAAACCAGAAATCGCCGTGATCCGTATAAAGAACCTAAGATTACGTACCTTTATTGGTATTAAAGAAGACGAAATACAAAATAAGCAAGATATCACCATTAACGTTGTTATTCACTACTGCGCAGATAGAGCAAGAAACAGTGATAATATGGACGATGCCTTGAATTATCGCACGATTACAAAAAAGATCATCGCTTTAGTTGAAAACAACCGCTTTTCTCTACTGGAAAACCTCACTAGCCAAGTATTAGATATTGCCAGTGAGCACCCGTGGGTTGACTTTGCTAAAGTCGAGATCGACAAACCGCATGCTTTACGCTTCGCAGATTCTGTATCACTAGAGTTGTGCTATCAAAAACAATAGATCTAACGTTAACGCTCTAGCGTACTGATATCTAACAGACTAAATGTCATGTTGTTAATTAACATAAACCGTCACTAAATTGAGAATATCTATTTGAGCCTATGAATATATTAATGACTGGCGCCAGTGGATTTATCGGTACGCAACTGGTTAACGCCCTAGCCCCTCAACACCAATTAAGCCTACTTAGTCGTGATCCGCAGCGCTCAGCCATTAAGCTAGGCGCTCAACATCACTACTTATCTTCACTCAATGAACTCGACAACCTAAATCAATTCGATGCAGTGATAAATCTTGCGGGAGAGCCCATCGCTACAAAGCGCTGGAGTGGCCTACAAAAGCTGGCTATCTGTAACAGTCGGTGGACGATCACCGAACAGCTCTCCTCATTGATAGAAAAAAGTAGCACGCCTCCTCACACCTTCATAAGTGGCTCTGCAGTGGGGTATTACGGTAATCAAGATCAAAATGTAGTCGATGAAAACTATCAAGCGAGTAGCCACAACTTAGCCGAGTTTACACATCAAGTTTGTCAACGTTGGGAAGATGGCGCATTAAAGGCACAAAGCGATAAAACTCGCGTTTGTATCGTCCGTATTGGACTGGTACTCGGTAGTGCCGGCGGTGCATTAGCCAAGATGTTACCCGCATTTAAACTGGGGCTTGGCGGCCCAATTGCTGATGGGAAGCAAGGTATGAGCTGGATCCATCAGGCAGATCTTGTTCAACTTTTTGTTCACTTACTCCAAAATCCTAATTGTGAAGGTGTTTATAATGGTTGCGCGCCGACTCCCGTGAGCAACAGAGTCTTTACCAAAACACTTGCTCATGTATTAAAACGGCCCGCCTTTATTCCAGTTCCAGCCTTTGCGTTAAGAGTTGCTCTCGGTGAGATGTCCAGCCTATTAATAGAAGGCCAGTACGTCATGCCTAAGCGTACATTGGATTCGGGATTTAGTTTCCACTACCCTAAACTCGAATTTGCACTCAAACAGCTGCTTAATAAATAACCACGCCGTAAATAAAAGCTCATAACACTCATAATACAAAGAGAAAGAGATAGCCTTAGCTATCCCTTTCTATTATCCAATAGCCTTCATCTTAGTGTGCTTTAAGTAACTCACCACATGACTTGCTCAATAATTGCCTACAACGCCATATCCCCAACAGCGCAACAACTAAGCCACCACATAAAGGCGCTATTCCCCACCAAGGCCAGTGCATATACACATTAAGATCAAAGACCTGTGTTTTTAATAAATACAGAGTGAACTCGGCAACGATCACCGCCAGTACCCCCGCTATGGTGCCAAGCAGCGCAAACTCTAAGCCCGTTGCGGCGCGCAGCAACCATCCTGATGCGCCAAAGGTACGCAGTACAGCAAGCTCTCTTTGTCTGGTCGCCATCCCCGCTTCTGTTTGCGCAATCATGACCAATGCACTAGCAAGCAACACCAAAATTAATACTAATGTCAGTGATAAGGAAACTTGGTCAATGATCTGCCTCAACTGACTTACCATAGCGCCAACATCAATAATAGACACGGTCGGAAACTGCTTAATCAAATCTAGAATAAGCCCATGTTGAGCCTCATCTAAGTGAAAACTCGACATAGACGTATATGCAAATGGTGCTAACGCTTCTTTAGTAAAAATCATAAAGAAATTAGGCTGAAGCGTTTCCCAGTGCACCGCGCGAATACTCGCAATATTGACCGTAAGCAACTGGTTATCAATGGTGTAAGTTAAGCTATCACCTATCGACACCCCCAAGCGTTCGGCGACACCAGACTCTACCGATACATCGAATTTACCTTGGTTAAATGCCCCTTCTAAAATCTCATTATTCGGCGGCATGCTATCTCTATAGGTAAGATTAAGCTCACGAGAGATCCCGACTCGTCCCTCTACACCGTCTTGTTGTTGTGCATTTGAGATCAGGGTTTCACCGTTTATTTCTGTCAATCGTCCACGAACCACGGGGTAGATAATCGGTGCAGCCTTAAGATGAGGCGCTAAAAAGTCGCTAATAGTTGGTGTCTCTTCAGGCGCAATATTCACTAGAAAATAGTTTGGCGAGTTTTCTGGAAGTTGCTTTTGCCACTCTTGCAACAAGTCTTGCCTAAGCGCCAAAATAGTCAACAGCAACACCAGTGCACTACTAAATCCAACAAGCTGAACTGCATTTTGCTTGGCTCGACGTCTCAGCCCCGCCAATGCTAATTGCAGTGGATTAGTCGTTTTCATTCCAACGCTGTGACCCAAGCGGATCATGAAAAAGCCCAATATACTCAGTAAGGTACCCAGTAGTAGCACTGCCGCAACCACAGTTAAGGTTAAGACTAGACTTTGCGAATAGAGATACCCTAGTAAGGCCATAGCACTCAGACTCAACATAAGATGTAGCCACATTCCCAGCTGTAATCCTTCTAGCTGGCGTTGTAACACCCTTAAAGGTGGGATGGCCAATAAACGCATCAACGGATAGGCCGAGAACATAAAGGCGCTAATAAAGCCCGTGCCTATCCCCAACATAATTGGCCTGCCGATTGGTGGCGTATAAGCAGCAATCTCTGCCGGTAAAAATGCGGTAATGCCTCTATCTAAGATAAAACCACCGAGTAAACCAAGCAGCACACCGACGGCGGTGACTAACAACAGATGAGTACCAAAAAGAACACGAATTTGTTTTGCTGAGGCACCAAAGGTTTTTAGCATGGCCACCACATCATAATGGCGCTGACAATAACGCTGCGCTGCGATACCTATCGCGGCGCAGGCTAATGCGATACCAAGTAGGCTAGCTAATAACAAGAACCGCTCGGCACGCTTAACAGCTTCTGCAATCGGCGAGTCACCTGACTGCACATCAACCCAACGTTGGCTCGTATTTAGCAGCGGTTTTACCTGTTGTTCAAATGCCGCTAATTGCCCTGAGTCACCCGTAAATTGGTAACGATAAGTCACTCGGCTACCAGGCTGAATAACCCCAGTTTGTGCCACATCCTCAATCCGCATCAACACCACAGGAGACGATGCAAACGGATTGAACCCAGCATCAGGTAAACGAATAATTTCGTTCGATAAGGTAAAATTAGCGTTACCTAACTCTATCTCTTCTGGGTAGCCTAAAAGCCCACCTAAACGTGTTTCAAACCAAATACTATTGGCTTGTGGTAAACCTTGGGCTTTACCTGTATTTAGCTCAATATCGCCTTTGAGCGGATAACCTTGCTCGACCGCTCTGACGGTCACTAATTGAAACGCATCACCGGCATACACCATTGAATTAAACTGCATACTGCCGACTCGGGATAAGCCAATATCATCAGCAAGTTGAAGTATCTTCGGATCAATTTTGTCAGGCGAGTCAATAATACGGTCCGCGGCAATAAACTTAGACGCTTGGCCGTTAATGGCTAACTGCAAGCGCTCACTCACACTCGCAAGTCCCGTAACCGATAATACGGCTAAGGTTATCGCTAAAATAATCAGCAATAATTGCCCCTGAGACAACTCCCTCTTAAACAATCGCCAAGCTAGACTTAACTCCATGCGCTTGCCTCTTGTGCTCCATTGTTACCGCTTAGCGAATTTTCAGTGGTTTCGTTAGCCGACTCTGCAGTCAACTTTTCTGCTAAACAACCAGAATCCATAATGAATTGGCGTTGGCAGCGACTCGCAAGCTGCATATCGTGAGTCACAAGCACCAAAGTCGTGTCACTTTCGCGGTTAAGCTCAAACAGCATGTCGGCGATTTTATCGCTATTCGCCGAATCTAAATTCCCTGTGGGTTCATCAGCAAACAACACCTTAGGCTCACAAATAAAAGCTCTAGCAATGGCAACTCGTTGCTGTTCACCGCCGGAGAGTTGATTCGGAAAATGAGTCAAACGGTGGCTCAACCCGACTCGTTCTAACATGGCTTGCGCTTTCTCTTTAGCTTTACTGACTCCAGCAAGCTCAGCTGGCAACATAACGTTTTCAAGTGCATTTAGGGTGTCAACCAACATAAAAGATTGGAAAATGAAGCTGACTTTTTGCTTACGCAGTGCCGCTTTCGCTTCTTCGTTTAAGTTTTCCAATGCAACACCATCAAGCTGTATAGAACCACTACTTGGTGAGTCTAATGCGGCTAGTAATCCTAATAACGTCGATTTACCTGAACCTGATGGCCCAAGGATCGCCACACTCTCTCCTTGCTTGACATCCATATTAATGCCGTTGAGGATAGTCAGTTCTCCCTCTTGAGTATTAACAGATTTAACTAGGTGGCTTACGGTTATGGCGCTATTTTCAGACATAGGATCCTTCTTCGACGTTAAAAACCGCGTTAGCGGTTTGGTCTTATTATTGGTTTTCAGTAGTTTTCCACTGAGTGCTACCCCTATATTAATCCTAGGTGATAGCCTAAGTGCAAGTTATGGTATGCCGGAAAACGAGGGGTGGGTACAATTATTACGTGTAAAAATGCCTGAGCACACCATTATAAATGGCTCTGTTAGCGGCGAAACGTCAGCCGGTGGTTTACGTAGACTCCCCGCACTGCTTGAGTCTGCCCAACCTGAAATCTTATTAATTGAGCTGGGTGGTAACGATGGATTACGTGGTTTTCCACCTAAACAATTGAAAAATAATCTTACAAAAATTATTGAGCTCGCAAAGGCCCAAGATATCAAAATCTTACTCAGCGAAATAATGGTGCCTCCCAATTATGGCCCTAGGTACGCGTCACAAATTAGTAAGATTTATAAAGAGCTAGCCACAGAACACCAAGTTACGCTGATGCCATTTTTTATGGAGCAGATCGTTACAGATCAATCGCTGATGCAAAGAGACGGCATTCACCCAAATCAAAAAGCACAACCTAGCATCGCAGACTTTATGTTGCCATGGTTTGAACAGGCTTTATAATCCCCCTTAAATCATTGTACCAATAGTTTAATTTTTAAACCCTGATGTACAAATTTATGCCTTAATCAAGCTGACGCATACAAAATAAAGTCAGCCATAAGCAATGCTTACTCAGGGAAGCTTAATGGAATACCACATGCGCTATACACTTTTAGCAGCGAGTTGTTTCGCTGCTCTATATACGAGTTCGACCTTTGCTGCAGAGCTAATCACGGTTTCCCACGAAGTGGTCTCACAAGAGCAATCACTCAAACCTGAACAGCTTTATCCTCCCGTTGACAGCAAGTTTGATTGGCTACAACTGACCTCTCTTGAACTTTTAAAAGGTGAGATTAAAAATCTTTATGACGATAAGCTAGAGTTTGAAAGTGATGAACTCGATACTGTCTATATCGATTGGGAAGATGTCAAAGTTTTGCAAACTAGTGGCATTGTCAGCATAGGTTTTACCGATCTTAGTACTCAGACTGGACGTTTATTAGTAGAGAACGGTAAGTCTTATATCGATGGTCAAGAGTTTGATAACTCGCAGATCATGACAATTATTGCCGGTGATCAGTCTGAGGCTAACTATTGGTCGAATAAAATCAGCTTAGGTGCCAACTTTAGAAGTGGTAATACAGACCAAATCGATTACAGCGCACTCGCAAAAACTATGCGCCGTACAACCGAGTCTCGCTTTAACCTAGATTATATTGGCAACTACTCTAAAACCGATGGTGAAAATCGCATTAATAACCATCGTATCAACACCAACTTTGACTGGTTTATCTCCAAACAGTTCTACTTAAGACCTGTATTTGCTGAAATCTATAAAGATCCTTTCTCGAACATTGATTATCGAATCACTGTCGGTTCGGGTCTCGGTTACAACCTTGTTGATAACTCAAAAACACAATGGAGTATCAGTGGTGGTCCGGCATACACTTATACCCGTTTTGGCGAAGTCGCTGAAGGCGAAGAAACTGACGATGGCAGTGCAGCCATGGTGATTGAAACTGTCTATGACACCGAAATCACCAGCGATATCGACTTTAATACCTTATATCGTGTGCAATATGGTAATGAAAAGTCAGGTGGCTATACTCACCATGCTATCGCAACATTAGCCATCGAACTAACCAGCATATTCGACTTAGATCTGTCTTTCGTTTGGGACCGCATTAATAACCCGCAACCTGATTCGAATAACTTTATCCCTAAGCAAGATGACTATCAGTTCATCATCGGCTTTGGTATCGATATCTAAGCGCGTATTAATACATTAGTTTTGTACTCCTAAAAAATCCCTGTCATTAATCATGTCAGGGATTTTTTATTGATGCACTGTCCTCGCAACTCTTTTCTGTCATGCAGTTCAACATGCGCTTAGGCTTGATCAAATAAACCAGCTGTAGTTCGGTAAAATAAAACCCAATAAGCCAAATATCACTGAATCCATACACGCGTTTAAATGTGACGGGCTTCACATTATTTTTCAGTACCTAAGCTCACTCACTTTGTTTGATCGACTCTAAAACTCAATTGATAACACCTTGTTATCAAATTGTTGTCCACATTTCACATTGCTTATCTTGTACGCCAGTGCAATCTAGTAGCTGCATAATAAAAATAAATTTGGAGACGCTATGTTCAACAAGAAACCTTCTTGGCTCATGCCAACTTTGATAGCCAGCGCTGTTGCAATAAGCTTGGGGGCTTGTTCATCAGACGATGACGATAATGTGGTTGCAGACGATACGACAGAAGTTGTCACCCCTGCGCCAGATCCCGGCCCGACGTTCCCAGAAGGCGCCATCATGATTGAAGATGGCGAGAATCTCACCATCCGTATTCAAGAAGCCCTGATTAATGCACAAAGTAACGATGTCATCGTTCTGCCTAAGGGCAACTTTGAAATTGAATCGACACTGCTGTTTGACGGTGATGTGGACGGTGATGGAAGCTACGCTAAAAATGTGACCATTATGGGTTACGGCATGGAAGATACCGTTCTGGATTTTTCAAACGCTAACTCAGGTGACGGTATTTTTGTGCAAAATGCGGTCAACATTATTATTCAAGACATGTCGGTTAACGAAGCGAAGAACAATGGTATTAAGCTTAAAAATACCAATGGAATTATCCTGCGCCGCCTCGCTACCGTATGGGAGGGTGAGCTAGATGAAGATAACGGAGCCTACGGTCTTTACCCTGTAGAGTGTGAAAACATCCTTATTGAAGATACTTATGTCCGCGGTAGCGCCGATGCGGGTATTTACGTTGGCCAGTCACAATACATCGTTGTACGCCGCAATATAGCTAAAGAAAACGTCGCGGGTATTGAGATTGAAAACTCAAAATATGCCGATGTATATGACAATGAAGCCATGGGCAACACCGGTGGTATTTTGGTATTTGATTTACCTATTGGTAACCACAGGTACGGCTCAAGCGTGCGTATCTTCAATAACAAAGTCTACGATAATAATACTAAAAACTTTGCTAACGCCTCAGCTAATCCAGCTGGAGTACATATCGTTCCACCAGGAACAGGTATGATTATTCTGTCTACCGACGATGTCGAGATCTTCAACAACGAGATCACCAACCACGACACCATGGGAGTCGCGATAACCAGTTTCTTTATTGCCGAACCTGATATGGCCACATTTGTCGCTAACTATGGCCAACCCGGTCAACCTATTGAAGATGGCTGGCGAGCAACCCCGCGTAATATCTATCTGCACGATAACGTCATTGAAGGCTATGGTAAAAAGCCAAATGGCTACCTAATTGATGACATCATTAAAGGCTATCTGTTTACCCGCGGCCAGTTCCCTGCGGTACTTTACGATGGTTTAGGTGAAATGCTATCAAACAATGGTACTGCCGCTTATTTAGGCCTGCAAGAGCTGCCTTTTGCAGCGGATGGCAGTGATAATATCTGTGCCAAGAATAACGGCGATGCCTCCTTTGGCCGCCTATTCTCCAATGACAACCCCGACCCGACCAGTCCAGACTTTCTGTTTGAAAAAACGCAAGCGGACATCATGGACTGCCAGCAAGTTAGTTTACCTGTACATACGGTCACCTTTGGCGATCAGATCTTTGGTTGTGGTGTGGATGACGAAACTGAAGGTTGTGATGGCGGTAACCAAGTTGGTGGCGGTGGCAGTATCGGCGAAAATGAAGGTGGATTAGACGGCGATGGTGACTTAAGTCTATGTACAGCTGAAGGGGCTAATGCATCTTGGGATGCACTACTTAAAGCAAACTGCCCAAGTCTTTCTGACTACAACTTATTTGCCGATATGAAAGATCCTACCAATGCACCAAACTCTGGTGGTATCCCTTACGATATGAATACCCAGCTATTTACTGATTACTCAAGTAAATACCGTTATGTATTTGTGCCTGAAGGAATGAAAGCCAACTACTCGGCAACAGAGTCGATGGACTTCCCAGTGGGTACTGTCATCGTGAAATCATTCGCGCTCCCGGCAGATACCAGTAAGCGCGGAATTGCTAATGAAGATCTAGTGGAAACACGTCTGCTTATCAACCGTGAAACAGGCTGGACGGCATTGCCTTATGTATGGAACGCTGAGAAATCTGACGCAGTATTAGCGAAAGCTGGAGCTATTCAAGGTAAGAGTGTTATGCATAATGGTACTGACATGGACTTTGATTATGTCGTGCCGAGTATGAACCAGTGTAAGCAGTGTCATCAGTTTAAAGCCGATGCAGACAGCCCTGCTAAATTTGTGCCAATTGGTCCTAAAGCACGTTATCTGAATAAAGATTATGCCTATAGCGACGGCAGCATGAACCAGCTATTAAAGTGGCAAGCCGCCGGTATATTGCAAGGCGTACCAGATGTTGCAACCATTGATACAGTGCCAGCATACAATGATGGCGATGAAGCAAGTGTTACTCAGTTATCAGATTCAGAGCTGATGGATACCGCTAAAGGTTATTTAGATATTAACTGCGCTCATTGTCACCGCCCAGAGGGTAATGCTTCTAATACAGGCTTAAAGCTTGAGTACTGGAGAGCCTACGCCGAAGACGCGGGTCTATCACACGGTACCTGTAAATCCCCCGTGGCTTACGGCGGTGGTTCACTCGGTTTCGATATCGTTCCAGGTAGCCCAGAGGAGTCGATTCTTCACTTTAGAATGGAGACCAACGACCCTGGCGACAGAATGCCTGAGATTGGACGTAGCCTATCGCACGCTGAGGGCGTCGCCCTCATCAACGAGTGGATTAAGCGTCTACCACAAGCAAGCTGCTCAAACTAAACGCTTGTAACTGACCTAAGGCCGGCTAATCACCGGCCTTTTTTCTCACTAAAATTGACAGCAACAAAAATGGTGGCTGATGTATGCATAAACGTTTTTTACTTGTCCTACTGTGGCCATTATTAATCTGGCAATTGGCGGGCTGTGGTGGCTCAGATGAACAAGCCCAGCTCAATGATCCCAACCTTCCTCCAGCGGTCACTCCAGATCCAACTCCAGACCCTAGCCCTGATCCAACATCAAGCTGCGAGGCCAATACCACAGAAGTAAACTGGGAAGCTCTGATGAATGAAGAGTGTGACTCGTTGGCGCAATATGGATTATTTGTCGATCCCAGTATTCCAACAAGCTCCCCTGTAACGCCAGGAATAAGCTACCAACTATCGACCCAGCTTTTTTCCAATTATGCCAGCAAGCATCGCTTCATTTTTGTGCCAGAAGACAAAACGATCGCTTTTGCTCCCACAGCCACCTTTGATCTACCAGTTGGGACGGTACTGGTTAAGACCTTCTCATTACCCTTTGATACCCAAGTTACTGGTGCGAA
This sequence comes from Shewanella sp. 125m-7, assembly GCF_052977045.1. Taxonomy (NCBI): domain Bacteria; kingdom Pseudomonadati; phylum Pseudomonadota; class Gammaproteobacteria; order Alteromonadales; family Shewanellaceae; genus Shewanella; species Shewanella sp. 125m-7. Next base: position 42,126 of record NZ_JBRILQ010000010.1, on the reverse strand, counting down.
TAACGAAATCCTCATTGAGACCCGGCTATTGATCCACAGAGAAACCGGCTGGACCACTCTGCCCTATATTTGGCAAGACGGCGAAGCAAAACTGCAGATAGCAGGCAAAGAAGTCCCACACTCCCTGAACCATAAAGGTGAAAGCCAAAGTTTTGATTATCACGTGCCAAGCCGAGCCGAATGTAAGCTCTGCCATCAAACCAGCGCTGATAGCAGTCGTATCGAACCTATCGGCTTAAAAGCTCATCTGCTCAATCGCCCTATCGACTATCAAGGCGCTCAAATCAATCAATTGCGTCTTTGGCAGCAAACTGGCCTGCTCACAGATCTACCTGAACTCGCTGATGTGGGGAAAGCTTATGATATTTTTGATGAGTCTGCGCCATTAACAACCCGAGCAAAAGGTTATCTCGATATCAACTGTGCTCACTGTCATAACCCTCAAGGCTTTGCCAGTCTCTCAGGTTTAAGATTGGGATTTTATGTAGACCATACCCGTTTTGAATATGGGATTTGTAAACAGCCTCCAGGTTGGGATGGCGGCGCACGAGGGCTATCTTACGATATTATTCCCGGTGACGGTGACCACTCAATTTTGGTGTACAGGCAAGAGTTAAACGAGCCTAAAGACAGGATGCCGCCAATTGGTCGCAGTCTCGCCCATACTGATGCAGTGGCGTTAATCGAGCAATGGATCGATGAAATGGCACCTGAGCTTGGTAACTGTCAGCAATAGCGCTGAATATTGCCACTCGCTAACTTGCTCGACAGAGGTTATATGCTGACGATTTAATCGATGATATGGGACCGATTAAATCGCACCGGAGCTTGGTAACTGTCAGCAATAGCGCTGAAAAAGATTGGCGTTCGTATTGCCACTCACTAACTTGCTAACTCGCTGACTTGCTAGACAGAGGTTATATGCTGATGATTTAATCGGTGATATGGGACCGATTAAATGGCACCTGAGCTTGGTAACTGTCAGCAATAGCGCTGAAATAAGATTGGCGTTCGTATTGCTACTCGCAGACCTGCTAGACAGAGGTTATATGCTGACGATTTAATCGGTGATATGGGACCGATGAAATTGCACCGGAGCTTGGTAACTGTCAGCAATAGCGCTGAATATTGCCACTCGTTAACTTGCTAACTTGCTGACTTGCTCGACAGAGGTTATATGCTGACGATTTAATCGGTGATATGGGACCGATGAAATGGCACCTGAGCTTGGTAACTGTCAGCAATAGCGCTGAAAAGATTGGCGTACGTATTGCCACTCGCTAACTCGCTGACTTGCTGACTTGCTGACTCGCAGACCTGCTAGACAGAGGTTATATGCTGACGATTTAATCGATGATATGGGACCGATGAAATGGCACCGGAGCTTGGTAACTGTCAGCAATAGCGCTGAATATTGCCACTCGCTAACTTGCTAACTTGCTCGACAGAGGTTATATGCTGACGATTTAATCGATGATATGGGACCGATGACAACGCACCTGAGTTTGGTAACTGTCAGCAATAGCGCTGAAAAAAATTGGCGTTCGTATTGCCACTCACTAACTCGCTGACTTGCTGACTTGCTAGACAGAGGTTATATGCTGACGATTTAATCGGTGATATGGGACCGATGAAACGGCACCGGAGCTTGGTAACGGTCAGCAATCGCGCTGAAATAAGATTCGCGTTCGTATTGCCACTCGCTTACTTGCTCGATAATCACGATGTAAGTGGTCGATTTAATTGATGAAAGTGCCCTGGTGGATGTCCTATCCAATGTTTAAAGCTTTGACGAAAATGGCTCACGTCACTAAACCCCATTAGATCCGAGATCTCATCAATTGAATAATCACTCGTTAGAATCAAGTCTATCGCCATTTGACAGCGAACTTGATCCACTAACTTTTGATAACTGGTATTGGCATTGGCCAATTTGCGCCTAAAGGTTCTGGCGCTAATATTTTGGGTTTCAGCCATGGCCTCCATGCTGGGTAGATCAGGAGCCTGTTGGCGTAAAATAGCCAAAATATCTGAAATATAAGAAGCCGAGCTATCGATACAGACGCTATTGTCAGTCAGCTCAAACTGAAAATTTATCGGTAACTCAAGATAACGGTGCTCAATGGACCACTCAAAAAACTCACTGTTAAAATTAACTTTAGCGCCCGACTGACTAATGAGAAACTCAGCCCCACGCTCAGACTCTGCAAAGTTCACCTGACAGAGCCGGATGTTCTTATTTGTCAGCTCTTTAGCAAACGCCAATAAAGAGCAGATACTGTGTTGAAACTGACAACTATAACGCTGCGTATCGACTCTATTGGTGTTTAACCATCTCACATGAAGCTTACCATCATAATTACGTAGTAAGGTGTCTGAAAAGCTGCCCACTAGTTCAGGGTGAGAAATCGCGAACTGTAAGCATTGCCCTAACGTGTCAAATTCAGCCAAATAAGGCAGCAATACGTCAAGATCGTTAACTTGATAGGCCGTTGCGGCCTTTGCTGCAACCTCAGGGTCTTGACTCAAGCGGCGGATATAGCTCATTGCATAATCAACCTGCCACACATACACAAACTCACTCAGCATCAGTTCAGCCTCACCGATGCCAATATCTGCATATAGCTGCGCGACAGATGCTGGCGAATAATGCTGTTTAAGATAGCAAAGTAAGTTCTTTAGCTCATAGGCAGGATACGACTGATCACCTACTCTCATATGTGGTTTATAACTGCAGGCCTGTTGCATTGCACTCAAAAACTGATGAACGGTAATAATATTCTTAACGGATCTAAATAAGAATTAATAGCCTTTTATTAATTTAAGCTTAAAAAAACATGCTTACCTTCGAATGATGCTGATTGCATTTTTTATTTGGTGTTACCAGATGATGTGTTTGAACAGGTAGCTTCATCGCTATCAATCGCCTGCTGGTGCTGGTCAGGATGTCCGAATGTCGTAATCACATGGTCAATGATGCTCCCTACATCATAATGACATTGCCCATATCCAGGAGGGTCAGAGGTGAAGGAACGACGTATGTGCAGATACTGCTGAGATTCGGCCCTAGTACGTCCCTGTAGGCTCAACGAAAACATCTGATCTGAAAGGTTTTTGCATAGTCTATGAGCTATGCCTGTCTATCTTCCTCGATGGTGTTTTCGTATACTTTGCGTACACCTAAATGTTTTCAGTCTACAAGTTTTAATTTTAAATGGAGTTAATAATGCAAATTTATCCTAAGGGTCCTGAGTGGCGAAAATGGGACTGACATGTTCATACACCAGCTTCAGTGCTAAAAAATGAATTTGGTGATGACTGGGATAATTACGTTGTTACATTATTTAAGAAAGCAATAGACCATGATATTGGTGCAATAGGCATAACCGATTATGACTTGCCTGTAGGCTACAAGATTTAAAAAAAGGAATATCTTGATAACCCCTCCAAATTAAGCACGCTTTTTAATTCTGAAGGCGGAAACAAAAAGCCCCGTAAAAACGGAGCTTTCTCTTTTTGAAGATTTGAAAGGATTAGTCAGCTAAACCCAGAACTTCAAGTCTTTCTTTCGCTAGAAGATATCTTGCGCGGACATCATCAATTTGCTCTTGAGTTAGCTTCTTACCAAGGGTAAGAAGACCGCCATCAGCGTCATTATGGTGAATACCAAAAGCAAACTTAAGGTATTCCATAAGCAATGGTTGAGCATCAAGGTATGAGATAGAATTCATAGCCTGAGAAATTTTGTTTGCCTCAGCCCATTCTCCATTATTAACATATTCCTGCATAGTCACACTAGCTTTTGGAAATACACAACCTACGCCTGTAATTCCACCGCATGCGCCAGCAAGTCCTGCATGTACAGTGACAGTGTCAACACCTGCCAGAATTTTTAAATCTTTGTTTTCTAACATCAGCGTTTCAATAGTTGAAACATCTGTAGTTGATATTTTAAGAGCCGTTACTTCGGGTAGAGCAGCAAGTTTTCTAAGAATATCTGTTGAAAGCGCATGATATCCGGCTGCATCAGGGTTGTTGTAAGGCATAATTGTTATGCCTGCCTCTTTTGCAGCTATTGCAGAAAGCTCATAGTAAGCATACATGTCTTCATCAGAAGGCGCTTCCTTAGTTTTGGGTGGCATCACCATTACGGTATCCACGCCAACCGTCGCGAGTTCCGTAACGATTTTGGCAAGCTCTTCTTTAGTTTCGGCCGCAGCGCCACTGATTAATGGAACATTATATTGTTTAGCAACATCAGAAAGGGCTTTAAGTAAAGAAAGACGCTGTTCAGAGCTTAGGTAGCTATTCTCACCTAGAGTGCCAGAGCCGACAAGCCCACCCATTCTAGTTCCGCCTTTACCTTGAACTTTCAAAATATCTGCAGCGTACTTTTGGGTTGCTTCAAGGTCAATTTCAAGGGCACCGGATTCTGACTCTTTTAGCCATGTAAACACGGCCGGCATAACCGTATAGCGCCAATCTGTGTTATTTGTTTCCATCATATTACCTTTTTATTAAAAATTACATCATACAGAACTCATTGTATAAAATATACCAAACAAACCGCATAAGTTAAACCCCTTCGGCAAAGCCGGAGGCTTATTGGTAACCAACAACATTTGAAACTGGAAATGAGTGGTGCACTTCTACTTTGAACAAGGGTTAGCTTTCGAATGAAGGCTGATTACATTTATTTTTGAATCATTGTTATAGGGGAGTTAGTTCTGCACTGACGCTGAATAGTTATTAATCGCCTGCTGCGGGCATATGTGCAGTCACTGCTGAGACTCCCCTCTAGTACGTCCCTGTAGGCTCAACGAGCCAACAGGGACACCCATGATTAATCGCATTCTTCATTAATTGCAATCCATAGATGGTATTAGTGCTCTATGATTAATTAGCCATAATACCAAAGAGAAAGAGCAGCATCTAAGGTTCAAGGGGCGCGGGAGATTACATTAGACACGAGGAACTGAGTAATGACAGAAAGCAAGAAAATAGCAAACGCAAAGGGTTTGTATCTCGAAGGCATCAGAGATGGCGACATACAAGCGGCTCTCGATAAATACACAGGAGCGCGCTATATCCAGCACTCCACAGGTGTCGGTGATGGAAAGGAAGGGTTCCTCGCATTCTTCCAGTCGTTTATGGCGCGCAACCCTAAACGTGAGATTCAGGTGGTTCGCGCTATCGATGATGGCCAAAAAGTTTTCATTCATGTTTATCAGAGCTTAAATAATGGCGCGAATAAATGGGTTACTGCCGATATCTTTGACACCGATGACCAAGACCGAATGATCGAACATTGGGATGTGATTGCACCCTACGTTGAGGAGACCGTTTCAGGTCGCTCCATGATTGATGGTCCAACCGAAGTCGAAGACCTCGGTAAAACCGATGAAAACAAAGCAATTGTACAGGCCTTTTTTAATGACGTGTTGCTGGGCGGCAAGTTTGACACAGTGATGAATTACATCTCTAGCGAACAATATGACCAACATAACCCCAGAATTGGGGATGGGATGGAGGGGATAAGAAAACACTTACAGAAGGTTCGTGGTGAAGGTGCGAGATACCTTAAACTTCATCAGTTAATCGGCCAAGGTAATTTTGTGGTGACCTTGAGCCTTGCTCATTGGAATGACAAGGATTGGGCATTTTGCGATATCTTTCGGCTAAAAGACGGAAAACTCGTTGAACATTGGGATGTGCAGGAGGAAATAGGTCCAGAAGATACTTGGAATAACAGTGGCAAGTTTTAATTTGTGCAAGCTCTAAGTAAGAAGCCACAATAGAGTCAGCGAGCCCTGAATATATTAAAAAAATATGACTCTTCTCAAAGCGTTAATCTCACCACGAAGCGCTGCGCTTTCACGGAGGTTACGGAGAAGGTCCTAGAGCAAAAGATCAAAATGTTTGATGACGAGCCTTTTGCCGCTGCTTTTGTTCTAGCTATTACTTTTCTTCGGGTAGCGTAGCGCTCCGTATCCCAATAACATCCGTGTTTAACGGCCAGTTCGCTATCCCTAGCTCTCGCTTATTAGCACATGGCTTCGCCATATTCGTCGTGGTAAATGGATTTTGTCCAAAAGTGAGCTGGTAAGCTCAATCTTTGCGTCAAAAATAGAGCTAAATTGATTAGGTCGATGACTAAGTGTAGATGCCACTGCGAGCTCCGATGACAAGGCCGCATTATGACGTCCGTGTCACCACGGCATTTGTGATTCCGTTCACATCAGGTGTCATCGTAGAGCCCATAGGGCCCCTTTCTCTTATAAAGAAGTGCGGCGTCTCGAATAGGTAGCTACAGACTAGTCTAGCACCACGCTAGATGAGCTAACTCACATAAAAAAACCTGCACTAGGCAGGTTTTCTATATTGGAGTAAATCCACTCGCGCTTATTTAAGCGGTTGGTTTTTCTCTGCAAACTGATTAAAAATAGTGTTAAACGACAATGATGCACCATGGGCAATCTTATCTGATAACGTCTTCTTAAGCTGATAATGCACTTTGATCACAGTCCGCTCATTCGCAAGCTTCATAATAACGTCGTCACTGGTTGCAATCTCATCAATTAAGCCTAGTTCAATCGCTTGTTGACCATACCAATGTTCACCTGTAGCCACTTTAACAAGGTCTAAATCTGGACGGTATTTAGCAATAAACTCTTTAAAGAGCACGTGGGTCTCTTCTAGCTCTTTTTGGAATTTTTCACGACCTTCGTCAGTATTTTCACCAAAGATGGTAAGCGTGCGTTTAAAGTCACCTGCAGTGTGCTGCTCGTAATCAATATCGTGCTTTTTCAGTAGACGATTAAAGTTTGGCACCTGAGCCACTACACCGATAGAACCAACAATAGCAAACGGCGCAGAATAAATTTTATTCGCGACACAGGCCATCATGTAGCCGCCACTTGCAGCGACCTTATCAACGCAAATGCTGAGTGGGATCTCAGCCTGTCTTAAACGGTCAAGCTGGCTAGACGCTAATCCATAGCCATGGACCATACCGCCGCCACTTTCGACATTAACAATAACTTCATCGCCCTTTTCGGCAATAGCTAGAATGGCACTGATCTCTTCACGCAATGACGCCACTTCACTGGCATCGATACTGCCTTTAAAGTCAACAACGAAAACCTTAGGCTCCGCTTCTTCTACGTTATCTTTTTGCTCTTTTTCTTTTGCTTTCTCATCCGCTTTTAATTGCTTTTCATAAGCCTTAAATGCTTTCTTAGACAGCAACTCTTCTTTCAAATCATGCTTAAGTGAGTTTAAGTTATCACTCAGATTTGTCAGCTTAAGCTCACCTTTATCCGTCTTGTGTTTAATCGTTGAAGCAAGCACTACAATAACAACCGCAAGAATCGCCACGACAATCGTGACAGCCTTGGCCAAAAACAAACCGTATTCGTACAAAAATTCCAAAATACTCTCCAGCTTAACCAGTTATATCCCTTCAATTGGCAGCTATTCTACCAGCCTATTTACTAATAAAAAACGCCAATAAAAAACCCAGCTTTCGCTGGGTCTTTTTTTAAGCAAAATCGGCAATATGCGCTAGCAAATCTAGCCTAAGGGCAGCTTTGAATCACACTGCTGTCTTGCACTAATATTGTTGCTGAGCCTTTACCTGCTGTTAGCGCAAATGCTGCCACTTCTTGCTGCATTTCAACTGTTGCTTGCGCCGCCATACCGTCAGTCACTCCATCAACTTCAGTAGGACTCACAATAGAACTATGGTGACCTTTACTAAACCTTACCACACCAGAACTTGCCGTGGTTCTGTCTACACATTCTAGGCCAAGATTAGCAATTAAAGGTTCTGTACCTGATAACGGGAAACCATCAACTTGATTTGGCAACACTTGATCTGCCTTGTTAGAGCCATCACCCACAACTTCGATAAGGTGTACAGGGACTTGAGTCGCCGCTAGCGATACAGCATGGTTAATTGGATCGGCACTGTCGACTGCGGTTTGAACCGCAAATGCAAATGTGGGTATAAACTCAGCGTATACCGCTGCAACAATCGCATTATATTCATCACTGCCTTGCTCTGCATCATTAACATTAGCCTCATCAACCAGTTCTTGAAATGCTGCAGTTGCTACAATCGTTTCAAACAAAACAGGGCCGAATGTTGCCGAACCTGCAAATGTACCCGCTAAACCACCAGCTGGAGCGACTAACGATGTGGCGTTAATACCATAAGCATTTGGCAACTCTGTGCCACTTGCAGGATCTCTTAGACCAGTAGATGCATAGTTGGAAAACGTTGTACCAACGATGCCACCTAAACTTAAGCCCTGAGCACTGATTTTGCTGATATCAAAAATCTGTGGCTGCTGGGCTTGAGCAAGACCTAGATATAAACCTGTTAGTGCCGCACGCAGCGCTAAATGGTCAACCGTTGCTTGGCGGAAATTATCACGCACAGTCAAGGTGCTAGCAATGTTAACAAAAGCCAGTGGATTGCCGTTTTTAAAGGCATCGGGTGTACCGACAACAGCGCCATAGCTTGGATCCGTTGCTGATACTTCATAAATGCCATCACCATCGGCGTCAAATGAGCGCGCACCATGCAGTGGCATATCAATTGATATAGTAGCGATACCTGATGCAGCGTAAGTACCTGCATAAGCCAGAGCCATTTCTTTACCACCGCCTAAACCATGCATGCCAATGGTCGTAGGCCAGCCGTTTGTTGGCGCTGTAAACGGTAAACCTTGTTGCTGATAAAAACCGGCAAGCTTAGTCGCGTTAGGTAAGGTAATTTGTACAGCAACTTTCTCATATCCCTTAATCGCTGGGATTGGGTTGAACTTAGTAAGATGCTTAGTTGGATCTACAGGTGTACCATCATCTAACAACCAGGTTTTACCTGCAAGCAACGCAGGATTGGTCAAAGCTGCAACCGCATCAACGCCTTGAGCTTCTGCTTGGGCAAAATAATTGGCTTGGCTTAGCGTTTGTGCTTCTAACGCCAATAGCACTGAAACAGGGCTATCGCCTTGCGCTTTCCAGTGGCCGTTTATTAAAGGATTCAGATCTGCATCCAAACACGCTACCGAAGAGCAGTCGCCATAAATAGGCACTTGAATTTCAGCCTTATAAACATCTGCTAAGTCTGAAACCACATAAGCAAGGCCATCAGCTGGCGTTAAACCAGCGGCTTGGGCAACTGTAATCACATTACCGCCCATAACAACCGGAGCAGGCATTGCAGTTAATTTGGGCGCGTAAGGATTAACCGTATTACCTTCTGCTGGAGCAACCATCAATAATTTGGTGGTCTCATAAACATCAGCCACTGACTGCGTCGTAAATAGTCCCGAGTAAGTCACCTCTTCAGAATTCGGACCACCAGCTGCAGCCATACCTTTTTCGTAACTGTTAACTAGAGTTTGTAAAAACAGCTGTTCAGGGGTTTCTAATGGCTTAGTTTCAATATCAAGTTTTAATAAACCATAAGTGGCAGACGGCGCAACTGGACGCCCAGCGGAATCTTGAATAAGCGTTGTAGTTGCATAAATATATGACTGACCAGCTTTTAGTGGCTTAAGTGGGATAATCGCCACTTTATTGCCTGAGGCTTGGGAAACGTAATCAACGCCAAATTGTAATTCATCGCCCACTTTACAGGCCGAGACAGAAGGTGCGCCGCTACATTCAGGATCCGATGACAGTGCGCCGCCAACGGTTGCTTCAAATACGCGAACAGCACCCGGCTGAGCAACGGATGCGGCATCAATCGTCAACACAGCGCCATCGTTATCTGTTGCTGGCATAACATCGATAGTAATTGGTGATGTTGTCGACCAACCATCGAGTGCACCTAATGCAATTTGGGGATCAGTATAATCACCATTTTCTTCACTTGGCGCATCAGGATCATCACTTTTGGGAATATTGATAGTGCCATCCATTGTGCCATTAAACAGTAAATCGTTTGGTAGCGGGAGTTGGCCATCAGCCGGATCAAAAACCATAACAGACTGAGGGACCAAAGGCTCAGTTTTGTCCACTAATTCATCATAAGTATCTTCGCTACACGCGGTGAGCCCCAATGCAGAGGTGATTGCTACGCCCAAAAAGAGTTTTTTCATCTTTTTTCCCCAAATCTTGTTGTAATAATTTTGTTTTCACTTCGAAATTGGTCACAATAGTAAATAATGTATGACCAAGAGGACTTATTGTTAGTCCTTGACTGAATTCAAGTTAACGTAAAATTATTGACTTAGCTACATTTTTGTCACAAACGAACACCAATTAAGCGGGCAAAAATTAATCGTTTGTTTTAAACGGCTGTTTATCGTATCAGCGACTCTAGAAGTGACGGGCGTTTGCGCTCTGAGGAAGTAATAACTCATGTTGGAATATCAAGCTGCAAAAGATTTACTAAAAGACAAAACCATTTTAGTCACAGGCGCAGGAGACGGTATTGGTAAGGCCGCGGCAATCGCTTTTGCAAAACATGGCGCAACGGTAATCTTATTAGGCAAGACAGTAAAAAAACTAGAAGCGGTATATGATCAAATTGAACAAGCGGGTTACCCTACTCCTGCCATTGTTCCACTCGATCTAAAAGGTGCGACTGAACAGAACTATAAAGATATGGCTGACACCATCGAAGAGCAGTTTGGTAAGCTTGATGGTCTACTCCACAATGCTAGTGTGTTAGGTGTTTTAGGCCCGTTCGAACACATTACCATGATCACGGTAAATGAAGTGATGCAGGTAAACGTTATCGCAGAAATCATGCTCACTAAAGCCTTGTTGCCAATCATGCGCAAATCAACGAGTGCATCACTGCTGTTTACCTCTAGCAGTGTTGGCCGTCAAGGCCGTGCTTACTGGGGCGAGTATGCTATTTCTAAGTTTGCCACTGAAGGCATGATGCAATCACTTGCCCATGAGTATGAAGATACAAATGTGCGCGTGAACAGTATCAACCCTGGTGCCACTCGCACAGGTATGCGTGCAAATGCCTACCCAGCAGAGAACCCACAAACACTTAAAGCACCTGATGACATCATGGCCACTTACCTGTACTTAATGGGTGATGACTCTAAAGACATTAATGGTCAGCAGCTAAACGCTCAGTAAACCACTCTTAACATAGAGGGGTAAAGTAAAGAGTAGGAAACAAAAAGGCCGCTATTTAGCGGCCTTTTTATCGATATAGAACAAGCGCTTAATTAGCTACGCTGACGCGTAGGCTTTGGCTTACCTGTAGCAACTTTATGCTTATGTACAGCACGCTTAATCTTCGAGCTGCGAACTTTAGCACGTGCAACACTGTGCTTATCAGTGCCAAGTAATGTACGCGTTTCTTCATCCATACCCGCGGTTTTACGCAAGTAGTTCACATCTTCAATTGGTAACTCAATCCAACCACCACGTGGTAGAGATTTCGGTAGCTCAATCATACCGTAGCGAATACGGATAAGACGGCTAACTTGGACTTCTTGAGATTCCCACAGACGACGAACTTCACGGTTACGGCCTTCAGCTAAGCTGACGTGCCACCACTTGTTCATGCCTTCGCCACCAGCCGCTTTAACTTTATCAAAGTTAGCTGGACCATCTTCTAACGTTACACCCATACGTAAACGTTGGATACAACCGTCAGTCACTTCACCAAATGTACGTACAGCGTATTCACGCTCAACTTCATTTGATGGGTGCATTAAGCGGTTTGCCAATTCACCGTCAGAGGTGAACAACAATAGACCAGAGGTGTTAATATCTAATCGGCCAACAGCAACCCAGCGTGAATCGCGAGTTTTTGGTAGACGATCAAATACCGTCGGGCGACCTTCTGGGTCTTTACGACTACAGATCTCACCTTCAGGCTTGTGGTAAGCAATAACACGACAAACCACATCTTCTTCAGAACGAATTGAAACTGTACGGCCATCGATACGAATTTTAGCGTCAGTTTCAACGCGATCGCCTAGGCTTGCAATTTCACCGTCAACACTAACTCGACCTGCAGCAATCCATGCCTCCATCTCACGACGGGAGCCATGGCCTGCACGGGCCAAGACTTTCTGCAATTTTTCACTCATTAGTAGACTCTTCTGTATTTTCGGCCACCATTTTTTCTGTCGAAAAAAGTGTGCCCAATGATTCGGGATCAGACAATAGCGGAAGATCCGCAATACTGTCTAAGCCGAAATAAGCTAAAAAATCGGTCGTTGTAGCATAAAGCGCTGGTCTTCCCGGCACCTCTTTATGACCAACAACTTTAATCCAATTTCTATCGTTTAAACTTTTTATAATGTGGCTGCTAATAGCAACCCCACGTACAAACTCAATGTCACCTCGAGTGACAGGTTGGCGGTAAGCAATCACCGCCAAGGTTTCTAAGGTCGCACGCGAATATTTCGGCGCTTTTTCTTGCCATAGCGGTTGTAAAAATGGACTCAGTTCAGCCAAGGTCTGAAAACGATATCCACCCGCTACTTTGACTAATTGTACACCTCGGTTTTCATAATCGAGCTGTAACTCATCAATGCAGGCCTTAATTTTTGCCCGCGACACATTAAAGTTAGACAATACAGTCTCTTTCAATGCTTTTATTGTCATCGGCTTAGCCAACACAAAAAGACTAGCTTCAATTAACTGTTTAAGCTGATCTGGATTTATCTGCGACAATCAGTAGGCCCTAACATGTATCGTTGAAAACGGCTCAGCTTGTACTAGCTCAACCAATGACTCTTTAACCAATTCCATTAAGGCCAAAAAGCTCACCACCACCCCACTACGGCCCTCTTCAAAATCAAACAAGGCTTCAAATGGCAAGTAAGTCTCAGCATTGAGTTTAGCTAAGATCTGTGTCATACGTTCACGCGTCGATAATACTTCGCGGACAACATGATGGTTCTCAGTCGCTTCAATACGTTTCAATACCGATGAAAAAGCCCTAGCAATCTCAGTCAAAGACACCTCAGGAGGCAATAACTCAGGCTTGATATTGGCAGCGGGTATCGCCTTTGCTTGAAACACATCGCGTTCCATTCTTGGCAATTCATCCAGCTTTTCTTGTGCATCCTTGATCACTTCATAAGCTTTAAGCTGACGGATCAATTGTGCTCGAGGATCTTCTTCCTCTTCATGCTCAACTTCTGGCCTTGGTAGCAATAACCGAGACTTAATCTCAGCTAAGGTTGCCGCCATTACCAAATAATCTGCCGCGAGTTCGACTTTCGCTCCCTGCAACAAATTAACATACTCTAAGTACTGTTGAGTAATTGAAAAAATAGGTAAATCAACAACATCAAGCTTCTGTTTGCGGATTAAATAAAGCAGAAGATCTAATGGCCCCTCAAAAGACTCAAGAAAAACTTCTAACGCCTCAGGAGGAATAAAAAGGTCTTTTGGCATCACCTTAAACGGCTCACCTCGAACAACGGCTAAAGGCAATTTTTGTTGAACGCCCTCCATCCGTAACACCCTCTATTTTCGCAAACGCGCGATTATACCTGTAAAACCTATTTGATTAAAGCTGTTGCCGCTGTCATTTGATATTAACAGCGGTAGTCACGCTACAAGAACGGGGTAATATCGCCAGCGCCTTCTCGGACAATGTCGACACTATCTTCAGACAAGTCGATTACGGTTGTCGGCTTCTCACCTAAATATCCGCCATGAATAATCAAGTCAACTTGATGCTCCAAAATATCACGAATATGCTCTGGATCTGACTCGGTAAACTCTTGCCCCGGCAAAATCAAACTCGTTGACATCAGTGGCTCACCTAACGCTTCAAGCAGCGCCAGCGCAATCACATTATCAGGCACACGAATACCAATCGTTTTCTTCTTTGGATTCTGTAATCTTTTCGGCACCTCTTTTGAAGCCTTAAAGATAAATGTGTAGGCCCCAGGCGTATTTTGCTTAAGCAATCGGTACGCTTGGTTATCAACACGAGCATAAGTAGCTAACTCAGATTGATCGCGGCACATGAGTGAAAAGTTATGATCATTTTCAATCTGTCTAATGCGCGCAATCTTAGTCATGGCATCTTTATCACCAATTAGGCAGCCTAGCGCGTAACCTGAATCGGTTGGATACACAATCACACCGCCGCTTTTTATCACATTTACAGCTTGGCTAATTAAGCGCGTTTGAGGATTTTCCTCATGCATATAAAAGAACTGACTCATTGTACTACCTTCCATTTGTCTGACAGCCAAACCCACTCAACTCCCTGGGGTTGGAACATATTTTTGCCAATCTCAATCCAGCTCCCTGCAAAATGAAAATCGCTACCTAATGAGCATTTTAGTCCATTTAAGATACTGAGTGAAATGAGATTATTACGATCATCTATCGTCTGCTGACCTAGCACCACTTCCATTGCATCGCCACCAGCAACTTTAAATTCGCGCACCAAACGCTTAAGCCATTTGGCTGATAATTTATAACCACTCGGGTGAGCTAATACCGCAACGCCACCAGCTCGATGCACAATATCTATTGCGCTTGCCATATCGCCCCAATTATTGGGAACGTAACCCGTTTTTCCGCGAGCTAAATACTTTTTAAATACATTAGCTGTTGTCGTCGCGTAACCTTTTTCAGCCAACCAACGGGCGTAATGGCCACGACTAATGGCAGCGTTGCCTGCATAGGCTTTAGCCCCATCATAAGCGCCTTCTATCCCCGCTTTGACTAGACGCTCACCAATTTCTTGCGCACGCGTTGATCGTAACTCACGTTGCGTCTCTAAAAATGTGGCCAACTCAACATTATCGATATCGACATTGAGTGCCACGATATGAATATCAAAATTATTCCAATGTGTTGATATTTCAACACCATTAATTAACTCTAATGGCGTTTCATGAGCCTGATTAAAAGCGTGGGCTTCTTTTAAACCATCCGTCGTGTCGTGATCGGTGATCGCGAACATCTGCACACCTTTACTTATGGCGCGCTCAATTAATTCTGATGGAGTTAACTGACCGTCGGAAGCGGTCGTGTGGCTGTGTAAATCAACCAATTTTATATCTGTGGTATTTTCATCTTTCATCGGCATATGATACTTGAGTTTACTTACTAAAGGTGATTTTAATCTGGTTTTGAGCAATTTACTCCAACGACAACACCTGATGAAGCGATGAAGATAACACCTCATGCCGCATAGAAATCCATTACACCGCCAGCGTAAAAACCTGACTAGAGCGAGGAGCAATTAATGATGTTGCATCAAAAGTACTAAACTCTCACTGAGTGCTCACGCCTTTAAACCCATGGTATTCGCTGTAAACATGTCTTTCAAATAGCCTTTTATCAGAGCTAAGTACGCCATCAAGCGGCTTAACTCATTAAGCAATGACGTTTATTCAATTTCTTGAACAGACGCAACAAATTCTAAATAATTCAATACCTTTATCTGTCTATACCGGCAGGTTGCCCACAATAAATTCATTAATATTGCAACGCCCTATATCGGCGCATATCAAGCTCAACTGACAGCAAGTAGTTAACGTCACTAAATTGAGCTATCCCATGATTATCTTAGTTACCGAATTAATCTAAAAAAGAAGAAACGTAAGCGAATTAATGATTGGTTAGCGGAGTCATTGTAACTGTAATTCACAGCTACGCTATGACAAGTGAATTCCTCGTGTCTTCAGCACTAGTCTGTCATCTTATCGCTATTAAGATGTAAACACCTTGTTCAAATTGAAGTGCATCCACTGCCGTTTTATTAACGCAATTTACCGCGCTAATAACGCTAGATTAAAACCAAGCGGCTGCTATCGGCTTTCACTTTTTCCCCGCAAGCTTGCATGCTACACTCGGCCTCACTTTTATTGATTTGAAACTGACGCTCCCCTATGAAACAGTTGCTCGATTTTTTGCCTCTTGTTATCTTTTTTGCCGTTTATAAGTTTTTCGATATCTATGTTGCCAGTGGCGCGTTGATCGCTGCTACCGCTTTACAGCTTATCATTAGCTACATGCTGTACAAGAAGTTAGAAAAGATGCACCTGATCACTTTTGTGATGGTGACAGTGTTTGGCTCGCTAACGCTTATTTTACACGATGACTCATTTATCAAATGGAAAGTCACTATTGTTTATGCGCTTTTTGCCATCGCACTTGGTGTTAGCCAATTGATGAATAAACCTATTTTAAAAAGCATGTTAGGTAAAGACTTGGTTGTTGCTGATAAAATATGGGCGCACGTTACTTGGTACTGGGTTAGCTTTTTTGTTGTTTGTGGTGTGGTCAACATTTACGTTGCTTTTAGCCTTTCTCAAGAAACCTGGGTTAACTTTAAAGTTTTTGGTTTGACCGCGCTGACGCTTGCCAATACAGTGTTAACGGTTCTCTATCTGTTTAAAAACATGTCTGAAGAAGATCGTAAGGAATTCAAATAATGTGGTACATGATTTCATCGCAAGATATTGAAAATAGTCTAGAAAAACGTTTATCGGTTCGAGCTGACCATTTAGCTCGTCTTCAACAACTCGCTGATGAAGGCCGTTTATTAATCGCAGGTCCACACCCAGCCATTGATAGCGAAAATCCAGGTGAAGCAGGCTTTACCGGATCGCTGGTTGTCGCAGATTTCAGCTCATTTGAAGATGCACAAAAATGGGCTGACGCCGATCCATATATCGCAGCAGGCGTATATGAAAGCGTTATCGTTAAGCCGTATAAACTCGTATTACCGTAGACCTAAAGGACCCAACAAGTGAAAATTGTTTCATTTAATATCAATGGATTGAGAGCTAGGCTGCACCAGCTTCAAGCACTCATCGACACTCATCAGCCGGACATTATCGGCCTGCAAGAGACCAAAGTTCACGATGAAGCATTTCCTTTAGCCGACGTAGAGGCTATGGGTTATCACGTGCATTTCCATGGTGGCAAAGCTCACTATGGTGTGGCAATGCTGTCTAAAGCGGAGCCTATTAACATACAGAAAGGTTTCCCGACCGATGAAGACGATGCTCAGCGCCGTATGATCATGGGGACCTTTACTCAAGAGAACGGTCGCCCACTGACCGTACTTAATGGTTACTTTCCTCAAGGCGAAAACATCAGCCATGAAACAAAGTATCCCGCTAAGCGTAAGTTCTACAAAGACTTAATGATGTATCTAAATGAGCATCACAATGCCGAAGAAGACATCGCCATTATTGGGGATATCAACATTTCTCCTGTCGATCTCGATATTGGTATTGGTGAGCCCAATGCTAAGCGCTGGTTAAAGACAGGTAAGTGTAGCTTCCAAGCAGAAGAGCGTGAGTGGTTAAAAACATTAATGGATTGGGGTTTAGTCGACACCTTCCGTGAACTTCATCCTGCTCGCACTGAACGTTACTCCTGGTTTGATTACCGCAGTAAAGGATTTGTCGATAACCGCGGACTGCGCATCGACGTGGTGCTAGCAACCCAATCCTTGGCGGCACGCCTAACTGAATCTGATGTGGATTATGATTTACGCGGCATTGAAAAACCGTCAGATCATGCACCAATTTGGAGCACGTTTAGCGAATAAAAGGTGACGTTTCACACCGTTAAACACTCGCTAATCAAAAAAATGCCAGCAATTAATTGCTGGCATTTTTTATACTTTCGCATTTAAACTTGATAATACTGACTATGCCTTATCGACGTGGTACTGAGATAAGATTTGCTCTAATCCTTTAGAGGACTGAGTCAGATTCATCGCGAGCCCAACTGACGTTTGTGCCGTTTCTTTAATGGTTTCGGCTTGGGTGCGAATATCATTAAGCTGGGTGGTTATTTCACGTGATGCCGCGCTTTGCTCCTCTGATGAAGCCGCAATTTGCGAACTCATATCAAACACAATGCTGATTGAACTTGCCATGCTATCAACGTCATGACCAACTGACTCAATGGCGACTCTCCCTTTATCTGCTTGAGAGACGATCTCATTGGTAATATTAGAAAGCTGGCCAGTTCCAGTTTGCAGCCCCTCAATCATTGCTTGGATCTCAACGGTTGCCTGCTGCGTGCGGCTCGCTAGCGTGCGCACTTCATCAGCAACAACAGCAAAACCTCGCCCTTGCTCACCGGCACGAGCCGCCTCAATGGCTGCATTTAACGCCAGTAAATTGGTTTGTTCCGAAATACCATTAATTGTCGTCACCATGGCGCCAATACCTGTGGCTGCGTGACTTAAATCCGCTACAGAAGCTGATGCTTCTGAAATTTTGCTCGTCAATAGTGCAATATGTGTAACAGCCTCTGCGATCTGAGTCTGGCTGTTGGCCGCTTGCGTGGCATTTTGCTGCGTTTGATCTGACGTATTCGATGCGCTATGAGACACTTCTTCCACAGCCGCGGTCATCTGCGACATTGCAACAGCGACAGTATCTAGGAATTGATGCTGGAAATGGGTTAGCTCTTCGCTACGACTAGCTTGCTGAGAAAACTCATCGGCCGCATCATTCAAAGTATGTACATTAGTTGAAATCGCCTGCACCATCTCGCTCATGTTATCGGCGCTGCGATCAATCTCACGAGCAATTAGGCTGAAATCATCTTTCCCAAAAAAGTTAAGTCTATGAGTCAAGTCGCCATCAGCAAGTTGCTTAATCGCTATATACATATCCCATAGGCCGCCACCTAAGGATGTAGAGACCCAATAACTTAAAAGGTAGAGCGGTAATAAACTAGCAAAGGCCCAAAGTAACATCATAGTCGCTTGAGAAAGCGCCGGCTGCTCCCAGCTCATGACATTCACTTGCTTACTCAACGAATTGGCACCCACTTTTGCACTAACAGAAATCATGTCACCACGGCGTGAATTTGACAGTCCGCTCGTGACTTCAACGCCCGCTTGTTGAGCAAACTCTCTCAGTTCAGTGTCTTTGAGCTTTTTAGAATTAGCGATAGCGGCATAAGCATCGATACTTGATTGGGCACGCTGCAATGAACTGGACTCAATAAACTGCTTGCTGTGGTGATAGTTTGTCAGTGCAACGGCTGCTGTGAGCAGTGTCACCAAAGTACATAGCACCCAGAACTTGCCATTTAAACTTAACTTGATCAACAGCGCGTCAATCTTACGGAAATTAATCTGTTTCATTTTACATTCCCTTAGCCAATGCCCTCTAGTTCAGTCCGGCTCTCAGCCGAACCTTTGAGGGCACTATTATTATAATTATTGATGTATCCAAAGCGGCGTATTTGTTAAGACTCTTTGACCTCAGCGGTGACAGTACCCTGCATTTTCTTGGTTAAATAGATTAATTGGCCAGTAAGTAGACTCATACTGTAACCGAGCACAGCCCCCAATAATAATGGCGGAATGATGGCGGCAATATCAGCGCCCATGGCAAATGTGATACAACAACCAATAAATGCACCAGGGATAAAGGCCAGCTTTTGATGGCTAGCCTGTAAGCACATTGCTGCCGTTGCAATCCCGGTGAAGGTATAACCCATTAATGGCGAGACAAAGAAGCTGCTTCCAGAAATAATTAACCAGCCCCAGAAAACCCCTGAAAGGTTAGTCGTCATCGCCATCAACATGCCTTTTATGCCCGAATGGGTTTGAGCAAAGAAGGTGCTACAGCTTAAAAAACCGATCCAAGTAACCAGATGCAGTGCATCTGCCACACCAGCCCAAACAGCCGCGAGTAGTCCTGCTGAAATAGCAATCTGCCAACGATTTTCCATAGCTTACCTCTTTACCATTAACTCACTTACAGCAAGTGAGTTAGTATCAGGTGAGCTAAATTACCTTTTTTATATGTAAAAAAACACGATCTATGGCTAATTATCTGGCTTAAATGCCGGCAAAGTGCACAAAAAGACCCATTTTGTAGTAAAAAAACTAATTTATCGCTAATGACAAGTAAACAAACAGACTAATATAAAATATTCCAAGTTGAATATCATGTCGCTAGAAACATCCAATAAGTTTACTTGCGCACAAAAAAAGCGCCTAAAGGCGCTTTCTAATTTGCACTTAATCATCCCCGTCTGTACAACAAAGCCTGCAGAGAAGATAAGGCTGAATTAGCCAAACAATTGGTCGGCGACAAATGGATTTTGTACTCGCTCATCGCCGAAGGTCGACAGGGGGCCATGACCCGGAATAAATTGTACATCTTTACCCAAAGGCCACAGCTTTTGGGTAATTGATTCAATTAAATCTTGATGATTTGACAATGGGAAGTCAGTTCTGCCAATGGAGCCTCTAAATAGAACATCCCCCACCCAAGCTATTTTACTGTCTGCAGCAAAAAAAACCACGTGTCCTGGCGTATGTCCTGGGCAATGTATCACCTTTAGCACTTGTTCACCGACGGTGACTTCATCACCCTCTTCCAGATATTGGCTCGACGCAAAAGCATCGCAATGCACAAATCCAAAGTGCTGGCTTTGCTTAGGCAGACTCTCTAGCCAGTATTCATCAGCTTTATGTGGACCAATAATTGGCACATTAAGTTGCTCAGCTAGCGCTTTTGCAGCGCCAACGTGATCGATATGACCATGAGTCAGCAATACTTTTTCAACCACTACGCCATTTTTGGCAGCTTCTTCAAGAATACGTTCAATATTTCCACCCGGATCGACAACCGCGGCTTTCATGGTTTTATCGCACCAAATTAAACTACAATTTTGCTGGAATGGGGTGACGGGTATTAACTGATACTTCATCGATAATCACCTAATGCTCTATGTTACGCTGTGAATAGATAAAGGTTACGCCATGTTGGGCGATTCGACTATCTATTATTAGGAGAATTTGATCTAGCACGCACAAAATTTGCATTCATTTTTAGCCTTAATCTAAGCAGGCGTAATGGGATTTAGTTTCCTCAACATAAACCCTGCATGAGAGCGAGACTTTGGTATATACCCAAGCCACCTGAAGATGCAGGGTTCAGTGGGAATTTAATGCGCTTTAAGCAAGGCGTTGATTGCAGTTAATGGTTGTTCCCTTAGCAAGATCAATAACGCAGCAGAAAGTGCATTAAAACCCATCGAAGAAGGCTTTGCGCAAGCCCACTTCGTTGTTGCACTAGCTTAAAAGGGAGTTACCATTCCTACGCTAATACGCCTAGAATTGAACTCGCGCAAGGCCTCTGAAATTAGCATGTTCAAGTCGTTTGGGTATACAATCGTTTTATAAATTATCAGTCAGCTTGTTCTATTCCTATATAGCGTTAACGATATAAATTCACTGCCGTATAAAACTACTTATAAAAAGGCCAACTCAATGACATCTGAATCTACTGCCCAGCTTTCTTTTTCTGGCATGCTTGCCCGTAAACATCACTTTAGTTTACCACTTGATTATACAAAGCCTGACGGCGAACAAATCTCTGTTTTTGCTCGCGAGATCTCAAGTCCTGAGAATCAACATAACGACTTACCTTTTATTGTATTCTTTCAAGGTGGCCCAGGGTTTGGAGCTGTCCGTCCTGCGGCAAATGGTGGCTGGATAAAACGCGCACTCAAAGAGTATCGGGTGCTATTACTCGACCAACGTGGAACAGGCCTTTCAACCCCAGTTAACTTTATCAGTTTGGCGCACCTTACGGCCCATGAACAAGTCGAGTACCTAAGTCACTTTAGAGCCGACAATATCATTCGTGATGCTGAGTCTATCCGTAAACAGCTCACAAATAATGAAAAGTGGACTATTCTGGGACAAAGCTTTGGTGGTTTTTGTGTACTTAAGTACTTAAATGATGCGCCTGAGGGATTAACTGAGGCCTATATTACCGGCGGCATTCCCTCACTCACTCGTAGTGTTGATGACGTTTATCAGGCGACTTACAAACGCGTACTCGCAAAAAACCACGATTTTTTTAACCGTTTTAGCGACGCTCAAGACTTGATTAAAGCCCTCGTGAGCCATATCCAAGAGCATGAGGTTACTCTTGCTACTGGCGAGCGATTAACTGTCGAGATGTTACAGTTACTTGGGATCAATATCGGCATGGAGCAAGGCCCAGAAAGCGTTTATTACCTGCTAGAGCAGGCATTAATCGAAACAGCATCTGGCACACAGGTTAACCCACTGTTCTTGGCTCACTTTTGCCAGCTTCTTGATTTCAATACCAACCCCATATTTGCCTTGTTACATGAGTCTATTTATTGCCAGCAATCAGCTTCCAATTGGGCGGCGCATCGAGTGAGAGAGCAATATCCAGAGTTTAATTACACTGACAATAAGCCTTTCTTGTTTACCGGCGAGATGATCTATCCATGGATGTTCAAACAGTTCAATAACCTTAAACCGCTAGCACATGCCGCAGAGTCCCTAGCACAAAAGCAAGACTGGCCAGTGCTATATAACCTTGAAAGCTTAGCAAATAACCAAGTACCCGTTACCGCCGCAATTTATAGCGAAGACATGTTTGTTGAGATGCAATATAGCCTAGAAACAACCGCCAAAGTCGGTAACCTTAAGTATTGGTTAACTTCGGAATATGAACACAATGGTATTCGTATGGATGGCGAGCATATCCTCGATAGATTAATAACAATTAATCGTGGGGAAAAGCTGCGTTAATTAATAAACACTTAAGCTTAATAGGACATTATGTAATCTGTTCCTCACCTGTATCACTTTCGCAAGCCTTATCAAGGCTTGCTTTTTTTTGTCTTAAAAACGCCCTTCAAATGCCGATAGCCAACAACCTTTGCTGTACGACTGGAAAACATCCAATTACCAGCGCATACTTTTCCAAGAGACGTGTGCTAACACCCGCTCAATCACCAAGCCGCGATAAGTATTGATATGCAAACGAGTAGGTATTGATATGCAAGCGAGTATATAAGAGGCATTTTATGATTAATGAAAAGCTAGATACGTTATCAGCCGAGATATTGGTCGGCATAGCAAACGAACATTTACGCTTGTACTGTAAAGATCAACAAGCGCTATTTTATGATCTGGATATCGAAAGTGAACGACTAGAACAAAAATTGGCAGCGAGCGGCTTCGCATATGACGCTCGCTGCAACCAATATAAACCGCGCTCGTGAACAGCCGTAATCAGTAGACAGATATCATCTATCGACCTTTCGTTCGACCCCATTTTGATAGTGCTGTTGAAACCTCTGCCGCATAATGAGCTCATCCATTAGTTTTGCTTCATTGTATAATGGCTGCCTCTCGCATCTCGCAGCCTCTTAGCCGCTTGCTCAGGTGTAATATCACGCTGAGTCTCCGCTAATAACTCATAACCAACCATAAACTTTTTAACACTGGCACTTCGTAGCAATGGCGGATAGAAGTGAGCATGTAAGCGCCATTCAGTATGAAGCGATGAATCAAACGGCGCGCCTTGCCAGCCCATAGAATAAGGGAATGAGCACTGAAATAAATTGTCATAACAGGTCGTTAGCTGCTTTAAAATGTCTGCTAACGACGCTTGAGTCACTTGAGTTAACTCCGTCATTCTCTGGATATCAAAACGCGGTAATAGCAAGGTCTCAAACGGCCAAGCAGCCCAATAAGGCACCACCACCAACCAGTCGTCATTACACACAACGACTCGCTCCTGGCGTTCAAACTCTTTCACTGCGTAATCTGCTAATAAGCTACTGCCGTGTTGTTGGGAATATGCCAATAAATTATCTTGTTTACGTGCCACCAGACTCGGCAGCTGTTGCTGCGCCCATACCTGCCCATGAGGGTGAGGGTTAGAGCACCCCATCGCCGCGCCTTTATTTTCAAAAATCTGTACCCAAGAATACCGCAGTCCAAGCTCGGCACTTTGCGCGCGCCATGTTTCAATGACTTGCTCTATTTCAGCCGTTGATAGTAACGGTAAGGTTTTAGAGTGATCGGGTGAAAAACAGATCACTCGGCTTTCACCTTGCTCGGTGCTAAATCGAAATAGTGGATCATCATCACTGGCTTCGGGGGTATCAGGGACTAAAGCTGAGAAATCATTTTTAAACACGAAAGTAGCGTGGTAGTCAGGGTTAGTTTCGCCATTCACCCTAGTGTTACCCGCACATAGAAAGCAGCGACTGTCATAGACTGGTGACTCAGACGACTCGGGCGCTTCTACCTGCCCCTGCCAGGGCCGCTTTGCCCGATGAGGAGCCAGTAATACCCACTCTGACGTGAGTGGATTATATCGGCGATGAGAGTGTTCAGCGGGCTCAAAATGTACATCAGTTATTGGTGTCATGACCGGATTAATTCGTTGAGTTTTAATATGTGTATGCTCAGCTAGTTGGGCTTGGCAGTCATTCCTAAAAAGGCGCTTTCAGCTCCCGTAAAACAACTTTGGTAACGACTTTGATTATTATCGTCATAATGGTATTACCGTAAAAGAAGGCGGCAATAACCCCTTCTATTTATCGCCGCCAGCTTGCAAGCTGCATCGATATCCTTCGTATGCTCCACTCACGTTCATAAAATGTTAAAATTATCATCTTCCATTACCTTAATAACATTAAGTTATCATTATAGTTGTCAGAGTAAGATATTCACTGATACCGTTAAAAATCCTAGGTCGTTAATTAAGGGATAAGCAATGCTCAATCCAATATGGTTACATACTTACAAAACCCTCATTGATGTCGGTCATTTCACCCAAACAGCCGAAAAGCTTTATATGACGCAACCGGGGGTAAGTCAGCAGATTAAAAAGCTTGAACAAGCCTGCGGTCACCCACTTATCAAACGCTTTAATAAACAGTTTGAAATAACCGAACAAGGCAGACTGGTGTACCAATATGCGGTAGACGCCGCGCAGCATGAAACCAAATTAATTGAGAGTTTAAGTTTTGATGATCCCTATTGTGGTCAGTGCAGCCTGTCTTGCTCAGGCTCTTTAGCACTTTTGTATTATCCTGCGCTACTACAACTGCAGCAGCAATATCCAGATCTGTCGTTCCATTTAGAAGCTGCGCCAAACTATAAGATCCTCAAAGATATTGTCGAGTCTACTATTGATATAGGTGTCGTGACCCATAAGCCAAGTGCCAGTGAGTTTTATATTGAGCCATTAGGGGGCGAGCCACTTTGCCTTATCATGCCTAAACGCTATCAAGGGCAAAAAATCAACGCACAAACACTCATCGAATGCGGTGTTGTTAACCATCCAGACTCTGGCCACTACTTAGCACTTTATTTTGATCAATGCGCAGAACCTGAATTTGCAGAACTCATTATCGATAAACTTCCTTGCGTTAGTTACGTCAACCAACTCAGTCAAATCTTACTTCCTGTTTCTCAAGGGATTGGCTTTACCGTACTACCAAAAAGCGCCCTTGAAAGCTTTGCACATAAACAGCAACTTTCTATCCATAATCCGATAAATGAAGTGACCGAACAGATGTACCTTATCTATAAACGCAATCGTCAATTACCAGCAAGATACCAAGTGTTGCAACAAATTCTAAAACAATGTCTTTCAAGCTGATGCAAACCAAAACGGTGTAAAAAACCGAACATAATTTGCACTCAACTCTTTATCAGTGATTGCAACTCGCTATAAAATGATTAAAAAATGCCAACTCGCGCTCAAATAATGTAATTAAATTACGTTCCACTCTGGGAACACTTTGTTAAACCTAGAGCTTATGTAAAAATGTCGACCAAATATTTGGCTAAGTTTCAATTAGCCCTTTATCAAGCTAGCTCTTAAACGCCTACAAGCCTGAAATTCACTTAACTTGTTAAAATAGACTCTACATGAACTCATATTCGCTCAAGAAAAAGATCCTTATATCTGTTGTGCTAGCCTTTTCCATCGTGATTGGATTGCTATCATGGCAAAGTTATTCCAGCCAAAAACAATTACTACTACAAAGCAGCGCCGATCAAGTTCGTCAACTCGGTGAGCAGCAAGCCGGCCGAATTGAAGAGTGGATAGCCGATCGCCAGAGAATGATTGCCGCGATGGCAACAAAAATTGACGGTGATAGCGTAAACGTGCTGCAACAAACCAAGCTTTCGGGCCCGTTTGAGCTGGCCTATTTCGGCTCTCACTCAGGTCAAATGCTAGATTCTGATCCGAGTATCGACCGCACAGGATACGACCCTCGTAGCCGCAGCTGGTATCAACAAGCAACAAGCAAACAAGGTCCCATTTTAACTAAGCCTTATATTGATGTAGCCTACAATATTCTTGTCGTTACCATGGCGCAGCCTGCTAAAGGTGGAGTTGTCGGCGGCGACTTATCGATTGCCAGCCTAGTTGATAGCGTTAACAACATGGCGTTGCCTGCGAAAGGCTACGCTATCATGATGCATAAAGATGGCACCGTTATCGCCTATAAAGATCATTCAAAATCGATGCAGCCGATACAAAACATCGATCGTCAGCTTAACGCTCAAATTGCGTCTAAAAGCCGTCAAGCGGGTAACTTATTACCGCTTTATTTTGAAAGTGAAGGCCTTGACAAGTTAGTTTGGGGCTCTGAAGTCCCTAATACCGACTGGGAACTTATTTTTGTTCTCGATAAAGAAACCTTGGAAGCACCGTTAAGTAAATTACTAATGACCCAACTTGGCTTATCAGCACTCGCTTTGTTATTTAGTGTACTGGCTATCTCTTGGTTCTTAAGCTTATTACTGGCGCCGTTAAGCCGCGTGTCCCAAGCCTTAGCCCACATTGCTGACGGTAATGGCGACTTAACTCAACGTATTGAAATAGATACCCAAGATGAAGTCGGTGTATTGGCGACAAGCTTCAACCGTTTTGTTGGTAGCCAACATCAACTCATCAGCCATATTCGTCAACTCGCCAATGAGCTAGATAGTGATGCTCAGCATAGCTTAGTGACCAATCAAACCACGGTAGATGAGTTACAACGCCAGCAACAAGAAGTTGCCATGGTTGCAACGGCTGTGACAGAAATGGCCAGTGCCACTCACGAGATCGCAGCCAACGCCGAAAACACAGCGACTGCGGCGCAGCAATCTGCCACCAGCAGTGAAGAAGGCAAAGACTTAGTCGACAAAACTCGCGGCACGATTAATTCGTTAGCAAACGAAGTCGGTGAAGCGACCAATGTGATTGGCGAATTAAATCTTCATGCACAAGCTATCTCAGGCATCTTAACAACCATTCAAGGCATTGCTGAGCAAACTAACTTACTGGCCTTAAACGCAGCTATCGAAGCGGCTCGCGCGGGTGAGCAAGGCCGAGGCTTTGCCGTGGTTGCTGATGAAGTGAGAGTCTTGTCACGTCGAACTCAAGACTCGACACAAGAGATCTACACCACTATCGAAACCTTGCAAAACACCACCAAAAAAGCGGTGTTATTAATGGAAAGTAGCCAAGGGCTTGCCAGTGACAGTGTTACTGATGTTAATGCCGCGGCCCATGCACTAGAGGAGATCACTCAAGCGGTTAATGTGATTTCAGATATGGCAGGCCAAATCGCAACTGCGGCCGAGGAGCAAACTCAGGTGACTAATGAAATCACCCAAAACACGGTAGCGATTAAAGATGTGACAGATGACATTACTGAGTCAGCATTAGCACATCTGGATCAAGCGCAAGCACTAAAAGATAGAGCAGACAACCTCAACTCAAAGGTCGCAACCTTTATCTTGTAAACGCTCAACTGCAATAAATAGAGCGATAAAAGGGAAGCCTAATCTGTGAATGACACAGCTAGCGCTTCCCTTTTTGTTTCTAATACATAAACTGATTAGCGCGGCGTTAAGTTCGCCACCCATCCACCACTGGGTGCAAGGGTAATATTTATTGTACTCTTTGCTGTCACCGTTTCAGTCTTAGTTTGATAATCACTGGCATATTTATCGGCGTTATTGCCATCGGCGAAACTGCTCATCTGATATTGCTGTGACTCGCTCAATCCGAGCAAACTCAAGTCCAAGGTAAATTCGCGTGGCCTTGAGTTACCCATTACACCGATAAACCACTGTTTACCTGAACGCCTTGCGATAATAATGTGATCACTTATTTTGGCAGACAATACCTTAGTTTCATCCCATACCGTTGGCACACGGGTGATAAACTCAGTGCTTTCGTGTTCACGCAAATAATGAGACGGTGTATCTGCGAGCATCTGCAATGGGCTTTCAAACACCACATACATCGCCATCTGGTGCACTCTTGTGGTTTTACTCATTGGACGATTAAAATTAATCCTGAAATTATCGGGTTGAGCATTCACCATCGCACCAGGAGTGTAATCCATTGGGCCCGCAAGCTGGCGGATAAACGGCAGAGTTAAGTTATGCTCGGCGGTGATGTAATCGGCCCATTTATTATGCTCAAGACCACGCACGCCTTCTCGAGTGATCACATTTGGGTAAGCACGGCGTAGACCCGCTGGCTTATACGAGCCATGAAAATCGACCAAGAGTTTATGCTTAGCGGCCTGCTCAGCAATCTTCCAGTAATAGTTGACCATGGCTTGATCGTCTCGCTGCATAAAGTCGACTTTTATGCCCGCAGCGCCCCACCGCTCGAATAGTGCTAATGCCTGCTCAAGTTCATTGTCTAACGTCTTCCAGATCACCCAGAGGATCACATCGACGTTTTTACTCTTACCGTAGGCAATAATCTCTTTAACATCGATATCATCGACAACATTTAACACGCTGTCTAAATGATGCCATCCCTCATCCAGTACTATGTACTCGATGCCATATTTGGCTGCAAAATCGATATAGTACTTATAGGTCTGAGTGTTAATCCCGGCTTTAAAATCGACGCCAAACACATTATTAGCGTTCCACCAATCCCACGCCACTTGCCCAGGTTTCACCCATGTAGGGTCAATCGCTAACTCATCTGCTAATAAGTACGACAACTCGTTAGTGAGCAAGTCAGCATCAGCTTGGCTAATGGCAAAAATTCGCCAAGGAAATACGCCCGCTTTAGGTGCAAGCTCTATCGACTTTCTCTTAGCAAGATGGTCTGCGCGCTTGAGGATATTCTCATTTCTATCAGAGTCTTGTTTAAGTTCACTATCAAGCACGACATTGGCAAAGCGAGCGTTAAAGCCTAATGCGTTGCTGCCTTCAAGCCATAGCCCCGGGTAATCCCTCAAGCCCGTTTCGGTAATAACGAGTTTAATACCTTTGACATTGATACCGGCATCAGCGTCAACATCAACAAGCAGCGGCAAGCTAGCAAACTGCTCAGGCGTAATTTCAGATAACTTTTTAGGTAAGTACAAACGTTCATTATGGCTAATAAAGCTGGACTCTTCGGGAAACAGTACCGAATGATCAGCAGCAAAATTAATCCCTACCGTTTCAGCCATCACCACTAGCTCTCCCCGCTGCTCAGTGCTAAAGCGGTAGGCTAAACCTTGATCAAAGAGCCTAAAAGTGAGTGTAAGCTGGTTATCAAAAGTGAATGCCAATTGATTGTATTGCTCATGTACCCATTTAGACTTTTGCTGTACATGGGGCTGTAATTGACGATCGACACTCGTTCGCGCCATATCAACAAGTTTTGCCTTAGATAAATTAGCCTGCATGCCTTGAATCACTATGTCGGCGACGGCATCTTGCAAAACGGGCTTACCGGATACGGTTAATGAGTAATTAACTCCTGATTCAGCGTCTTGAGAAACACGTAATTGCAGTTGCCCATTGGGTGAGGCTAAGGTGTATGCCACCGTGTTTTCAGCGGAATTAGCTAGATTAGTGGCATTAACCGGAATCGATAGCACAAGGGGCAAACTGGCAATAAACAAAAAAAATGCTGCAAATTTATAGGGATGGATAATCATAGCGGTCTCGTAGGCAAGCTTGAGTCAATAGAGTCGAAGGGGAGTGTCAAAGCCTTATGGTGATTAGGTTAAGTCATTACGACTTAACCTAACCTGTTTACCGTCTTTATAGGCTAACGCTGATAGGTGATTGTCCGTCCCAGTTAATCTGCTGCAACTCACCTTGCTGCTCAATGGTGATGCTAAAGCCTTTATCTGCGTCTTGAACACGACTCACACAGACATCGAAATTACTCTCAAACGCGCGAATATGCTTCAAGCACATATTATTCCAGCCTGAAGGTAAATAAGGCGCGACGTCAAAACGTTTAAAGCCTGTTGGCTCAATACCAAAAATCCCCTCCGTGACGACTCGAGCATAGAGCGCACTCTCAGCAGATAGATGGCGCTGATCACCTTCAGGCCAAGCTTCTACGGCGTAAGGTACATGCTCGCCGAGCAAACGCTTACGTGAATAATACTTAAAGTAGCGCATTGCCGTATCGGTCTCTTGAGCCGCAAAAATGCCTCTAAACGCATAGAGTGTTGCTCTATCCCAGAAAGTCTTATTGCCCGCCTCACTGTAGATCCCATCTTCACTCCACAGCTGCTCCGATAATACCGCCGCTAAGGTTTGATCTTTGCGGTCAAAAATTCCAAATGAAAATGGCAGTGCAATCCAAGCTCTTAACTTGTCGTTACCTTGATAGTATTGGTAAGTATCGAAGCCTTGAACATTTGCACCGAAGTAAGTTTCGATATCTTGTGCCAGCTTCTTGGCTCGTAACTGGTAGTCTGTAGCAATCGCTGTACGCCCAAGTTCCTCATTTAAATAACTCGATGAGATCAGCGCGCCGTAAGTCAGCATATTGGTACTTAGGTTAACATCACCTGCTGGGAATCGCCCTTCTAGCTCGTCGCTATCCGATGCAATCACCCCCTCGCTGGTTTGCTTGCCGTAACTAAAGTCGATACACCAATCGATTAAAGGCAGTAGCGCCCTAGCTTGCTCTTCATCGCCATAAGCCAGTGCAAATCGGCTTGCACCATAAGCGATCATCGCACAGTCTCCTCTATCGCCAGCGCCGTTCCAGATATCATCCCCCTCGGCAATAATAGAAGATGGAATGGCTTTGCCGTCATCATTCATAAAGCGAGCAAAATGCTCGAAACTATTAATTGCCGATTCATTACCGACAGCATTGCCTAAAAATGGAAAGAACGGGTTGATATATTCAGCCTGATCGTTAGCCCAGATAGCGGCGTAATAGCGACCGCCTCCTGGCGCATGCATCAAACCACCCTTAGTTCTAAAAATGGATTCTGCGCTACGAATTTTGGCGAACTCAAACATCTTGTTGATGTTTTCATCGGGGGTGACTAATTGAAGGTTGTTATTCAAGCTCGTCACATAGTCTTGACGCAGTTCAAGTTCTCTTGCGGCATCAAACTCGCGATTTTGCCCAGCTTTAGTGGCTTTGAATTCTAGGTAAACCGTTAATGTCTCACCCGCTGCTAATTCAAATACTCCGGATTTGTCACTCGCCGCCTCTATACGATAACGACCATATACCCCATTTTCAGCTGGAGTCTCAACGCGATAATCGAGCTCGCCAATGCTCAGTTTTACGCTTTCATTGCTAGTATTACCAAAGGTCAAGGCTTCAACCATTACTGGCTGAGTCGTACTTGGTGACAAGATACGAGTCAACTCAACACCTTCAGCAATAAGGCTTGTCAGCGACAGGCGCCCATCGATACGAGCCTGTTTTAGCTTCTCTTGCGTAATACTCTGCTCATTAACGGTAATAGACGGCGAAACAGATAACGGAAAATCATGAATAAGACTCGCATGAGTATCATTTGGAATGGTGCGCAGCATAGGCCACACCAGCTTTCGCGTTAAGCTCAAGTTCCCGTTAACATCGCTGCCATAATAGATAATGGCAGATGTTTGTTCGCCACTCATCTCGATATGATCTTCATGGCTATCTTGTACATCCCAAACCAAACCATTGTCAGTTAACTGCCAGCGGTCCGTTAGGGTCGCGGCTAAGCCATTTAACACTTTGTTGTCTTGTACTTGCGCAGCTGCGGGCAATACGTCAGGTTGTCGTTCAACATTCGCATTACTTGCAGTTTGAGAGTCATTGGAACAGGCAGATAATATGGCAATAGCACAGGCTGAGGTGATAAATAGCTTTTTCATAAAACTCTCGTATGTTTTGCGTTATTCAAGTCAGTTTATTATTCGTTACGGCCGTCAAAATTTTGAGTCAAAATCTGTAGACCATTAAAAATAATAAAGAAGTTATTGAAACTGAT
Organism: Shewanella sp. 125m-7; assembly: GCF_052977045.1. Lineage (NCBI taxonomy): Bacteria > Pseudomonadati > Pseudomonadota > Gammaproteobacteria > Alteromonadales > Shewanellaceae > Shewanella > Shewanella sp. 125m-7. The sequence goes on along the minus strand of NZ_JBRILQ010000010.1, from coordinate 10,119 downwards.
TGAAACACGAACACTCTCAAGTTCGCTTACGAGAAAGTCGTAAAGCCTTCCTAAAAAATCACCTCAGCCACTCACCTTACGACGGAACTCTAACGGTGACATGGCAAATTCGCGCTGAAAAATATCGTAAAAACGGCTAACAGAGCCAAAACCTGCCTCCAGTGCAATATTAAGCACCGGGCTTTGAGTATCAATAAGTAGTGCTTGAGCGTGCTGTAGCCTAAGCTGATTAATGTATTGCTTAATCGACACTTTCATCACCCGATTAAATAACTTCATCGCATAGTTTTTATGCAAACCCGTTGAGCTTGAAACATTTTCAATTGTAATTTTTTGATCGTAGTTATCGGCAATATAACGCAACATGGTTTGAATATGGTTTAGGCCACCAAATACAGGTCTATCCTCACGTTTACTCACTTTATTGGCTAAATCAAAGGTGCTGTACTGCTCGATTGACATGCGACGAATGCGGCCGCGGATCTCATTAATCACTTGGCTAGTCAACAGCGGCTCATTTCGCTTAATGTCGGTTTCCCAGATCTGTGTTAACTGCTTGTCACAAGCATATAAACTGTCAGACACAATGACCTCGCCATGCAGCAGCTGGCTAACAAAGGTGCTAGGCAGCATCCAAGTGAGAAAAGATTGCAAAGGGATATAGATGTTAACCAACTCGCCTTCTCCGCGAGAAGCGGTCATTTGGTGGGGAAATGACGCCCAAAAGATAATCATACGTCCCTCTGGGACAGTGATTTCTTGGCCGTTAATTAAATAGTCAGCAGAACAATCAAACAGGTAATTAATTTCGATGTGGCCATGCCAATGGCTGTGCTCCATCACAGCAGGCTGCTTACGGTGAAAGCCAAACTGCGTATCTTGCGCCTGCACCGTTAAGGGGCTCGCCTCATTAAAAGCAATTTTTTCAACCCAATCAAACATCTGCCTAACCTCATGACCACTGTTAAAAGCCAAGCTAACCCATAGGTCTTAGTTACACAATTGAAAGTTACTAAACAAGATATCAAGCTGATGATTTAGGAATACAGTTTAAACAAATAGTTTAGGAATATGGTTTGGGAATAAGTAAGTTATAACTGGCTTTAACCTTATTCCAATCTGCTTAGCTTTGCGCCACTCCATACTTAAGTACAATGGTTCAACAAGTCGACGCCCTCAATAAAGCCTCTATCACTTACTAGCAGAGACTCTCTTACTCGTACTTGTTTTTTTAGTCGGCGTTTTTCTAACGGCAGATGATTTAGATGTAGCAGGCTTTTTTGCGCTATAACGACGTTTTTTAAAGCCGCTATCCGGCGACTTAACCCCTTGTAAAGAAGTCGGTAACTGTGAACCAGCTTGCTCAATGAGCCCTTGTAAGGAGCTCACTAAGGGATCCATAAAATTCTGATACTTGGCTTCTTTACGGCTAATGGCATCGAGGTTATTTTCCCACAGCGCGGTCATATCAGGCGTTGTCGCGCTTTGCGGTAAGCTGTTAATTAAGCCTTTGCCCACCTCGGTAGCCAAAATGGATTTACCTTGGCGGGTTAGATAATTGCGCTTAAAAAGTAGCTCTATTATGCCAGCACGCGTCGCTTCAGTGCCTAAGCCGTCGGTGTCTTTTAAGATTTTCCGGATTTCACTATCGGTGACATAGCGGCTGATCCCCGTCATTGCCCCTAGTAAAGTCGCATCGGTAAAATGCTTTGGGGCTTGGGTGTTTTTTTCTAATAACTCGCCACGCTCGCACAGCAGAACTTGGCCCTTTTTAAGCGCTGGGATATTGGCAAGATGTTCGCCATCTTCGGTCTGCGATTTGTCACTCGAGCTTCCGCTATCTTGTTTCTGATTGGCAGATTGCTTAAGTAACTGCTTCCAGCCTAGCGCTGCTTCCTGTTTGGCCTTGGTTTTAAATAAGCCACCGGCAATGATGATCTCAACTTGAGTCTCTTTATACAAATAAGCAGGGTAAAACTGCATTAAGTACTGACGGGCGATCTGTAAATACACTTGCTTCTCGCCCTGACTCAGAATTGATAAATTCGCGGTTTTCTCGGTCGGGACTATCGCATGGTGAGCGTCGACCTTCTTGTCATTCCATGCTTTAGATTTTAGCTTGGCATTTGGCTCATCACAGCCAGACAATAGCTCACTCGCACCACTTAATACTGCGCGAATAACACTCGGCGCTAACCCATGTTGCTCAACAGGCAGATAGCGGCTGTCAGAGCGAGGATAGGTGATCAATTTGTGCTTTTCATAGAGCGACTGGCAGATATCGAGCACAGACTTTGCGCTCATTCCAAAGCGCTTAGCCGCATCAATCTGTAGCGCCGATAAGCTATAAGGCAAGGGAGCATTTTGCTTCTTGTCTTGAGCCGTTACCTTTTCTACGGTGGCACTTTGCCCGTTGATGCGCCCAACGACATTTTGCGCCAAACCTTTAGCCAGTACCCGCCCCTCTTCATCCATGTAGGGTTGACACGCTTCACTCGGTTGCCATTTAGCACTAAAACGCTCTTGGTTATCGGTAGCCAGATGCGCTAAAACTTCATAAAAAGGTTTAGAAATAAATTCAGCAATTTCACCATCTCGTCGCACCACGAGCCCAAGCACAGGGGTTTGTACACGGCCAACAGATAACACCCCTTGATAACCCACTTTCCGGCCTTGGATTGTATAGGCTCGGGTCATATTCATGCCATAGAGCCAATCGGCGCGAGAACGTGCTAAGGCCGAAGTCGACAATGGAATAAACTCACGGTTTGAACGCAGCTGCCCCAGCGCTCTTGTTACCGCTTGTGGATTTAAGTCGCTGATCAATAAACGCTGTGCCTGCTGTAACTTAGCGCCTTTAACACCTAAGTGCGCGATAATTTCATCAACCAGCAACTGCCCTTCTCTATCAGGATCGCCCGCGTTAACTAACTGAGTCGCCTCTTTAACAAGCCCACGTAGCACAGCTATTTGGCCGCGCATCTTAGCTTTAGGTTTCATCTTCCAGTTATCAGGCACGATAGGCAGATGCTCAAACTTCCATGACTTGTATTCAGGTGAATATGCGTCTGGCTCAGCTTGCTCTAACAAGTGGCCGACGCACCAAGAGACACAATCACCATTGGCTGCGCGAATAAATCCGTCACCTTTCTTTAAAGGCTTAGGCAACACATCGGCAATGGCTCTTCCAAGACTGGGTTTTTCGGCAATATATAAGATCATCTGCGAGACTAACATTACTGTATAAATTAACAGTACTGTACCTTGAAGTGTTAAAGGGTGCAAACAAAACCCTAATAGACAACTGTATTTTAAATGCCTTGTTCAAAGAATGTGAACTTTGTTGAGAATAGTTCTCATTGAATGATTTAATTCAACTATTTACTCGCTGGATGATTGTTTGGGCAATGCATCTACTTTAACCAAACCCGCATCGACCTATAGCAGACACAAAAACGCCGAGCATTTGCTCGGCGTTTGTATTTGTTGCGTCTAGCTTAAGGATGGCAAACGTTATGCATCTCTAAGTTAGTCCCAATATCTTTGCTACGATTCGCCTTAGCATCATCGTTACGCAACTGCGTAATATAATCTAGGTACTCTTGGTCCACGTCATTGGTGACATATTTACCGTCAAATACAGAGGTTTCAAAACGCTTAATGCTAGGGTTTTCTTGACGTACCGCTTCAATTAGATCGGGGAGCGATTGGAAAATCATCCCGTCAGCACCAATCAGCGCATTGATCTCTTCTACATCTCGACCGTGAGCAATCAGCTCGTTAGTGGTCGGCATATCGATACCGTACACGTTAGGAAAACGAATTTCTGGTGCTGCTGACGCGAAATACACTTTATTAGCACCAGCATCACGCGCCATCTGAATGATCTGCTCCGAAGTGGTACCACGAACAATAGAGTCATCAACTAGCAATACGTTCTTGCCCTTAAACTCGGCACCAATCGCATTTAGTTTGCGGCGCACAGACTTCTTACGTTCTTGTTGACCGGGCATGATAAAGGTACGGCCGATATAGCGGTTTTTAACAAAGCCTTGGCGATAAGGTAGGTCCATATGACGTGCGATTTCAAGTGCGATATCACATGAGGTTTCAGGAATAGGGATGACGACATCAATATCATGTTCTTCCCACTCTTTGTTGATCTTCTCACCCAGCATGGTACCCATATTGACACGGCTGCTATAAACAGAAATGTTATCAATAGTTGAGTCTGGTCGAGCAAAATAAACAAATTCGAAAATACATGGCGCGTAGCTTGGTGAGTGAGCACATTGGCGTGTATAAAGCTCACCATCAAGAGTGATGTATACCGCTTCACCCGGCGCAACATCACGCATAACTTCAAAGCCTACTGCGTCTAATGCCACGCTTTCAGAGGCAACCATATATTCAGTACCCGACGCCGTTTCATGCTTACCTAGCACTAACGGACGAATACCAAATGGATCTCTAAACGCAACTAAGCCTTGGCCAATAATCATGGCAACAACCGCATAAGCCCCACGAGTCAGCTCATGCACCTTAGCAACGGCATTAAACACATTGTCAGCGCTTAAGTCATCAGTGGTGGTGTTTTGCAGTTCATCCGCGAGTAAGTTAAGTAACACCTCTGAATCTGAAGTGGTATTAACATGACGGCGCTGTTTCAATAAACGCTCATGCAACTCAACTGTATTGGTCAAGTTACCATTGTGCGCTAATGAAATACCAAAAGGTGAGTTAACATAAAACGGCTGCGCTTCAGAAGCACTTGAGCTTCCTGCCGTTGGGTAACGTATGTGACCTATGCCTGCATTACCTTGTAGGCGCTGCATATGCTTTGGCTCAAAAACGTCTTTCACCAAACCATTGGCTTTACGTAATCTAAACGCATTACCATCGACGGTCACAATGCCAGCAGCATCCTGTCCACGATGCTGGAGCACAGTCAGTGCATCATAAATGGTTTGATTAACCGATGACTGGCCAACTATTCCGACAATACCACACATGGGTAAGCTTCCTCATTGTAAGATGTTCTATTATTTAATATTTTTGCCTTAGGTGAGACTAATGCCCCTCCCTAAAACCAAGTAATGCTTTAGTGCATTTTATATTTTGGGTACAAAGCTTGAGGTGTTTTCCACGTAGTCAAAGAACCACTGGATCACAACTCCAAATTCGGGCACGAGTGTAGAATCCTGCCACCAATCTGTGTTGGGTGCTCCGGTAAAAGCATCCATAAAAAACAGTAACGCGCTCACAATTAATGCGCCTCTTAGCGCACCAAAACACAAGCCTAGCACTCTATCAGTGCCTGACAATCCGGTTTTAGAAACCAATTGGCCAATTAAGTAGTTAACGAGTGCGCCAAGAATAAGCGTTGATACGAATAAAATGGCGATAGCCACTCCATTTCGAACCATTTCATCTTGCATCTGAGTAAGATGCGTAGCGAGTTTGAGGTAAAACTGGCTGGCAATAAAAAAAGCAGCAAACCAAACGACAAGAGACATGGCCTCTTTTACAAAACCACGGACCAAACTAATCAGAGTTGATAGTCCGATAACAATAATGATGGCGTAATCAATCCAAACCATTTAAGAGGTTATCCAGCATAGGGTTTAAGACGGCGCGATTCTATCAGAGACAGAGTTATTTCTCACGCTTTCGCGGCGAAATAACTTTTTCTCAAACAAAGACAATCACAATTTATTATTTTTCGACTGGGTTATAAGCAACCACCCGGCCTTTTAACTTGGTCAATTTTTCGATATCACGTTGCATACCAAGAAGTTTGTCTTGAGACACATTAGGCCCAACAAACACTTTTGTTAATTGTCCATCAACAGGTTTTGTCGGCAAGGTATAGGCGGTAAAACCTTTAGTGCGAAGACGTTTAACTAGACCGTCAACATTGGCCGCATTGTTAAAGCTCCCTAGCTGAATCGTCCATGCAGCCTTAGGCTTTGCAGCACTCTTAGGCTCAGGCTTAGGTGTTGTTTTAACCTCTGCTTTTGCCTTAGCGACAACCGGTTCGTCCTCCTCAGCAATGTGCCAAGAAGCGTCTCCGGATGATTGCGTATCTTGCGCTGCTTGCTGAGTGTTCTGACCCAGATCGACCGTTTCGATATTCTGCTCCGGCAAGCGACTGTCTTGGATCTCGGGTCTAAGGGGAATTTCAGCAAACTGCTCTTCTTCGCGCTGTTTTTTACCGTCCAAAATATCGGGTAAAAATATTACCCCCAATGCCACTATAACGATGACACCCACCAGACGATTTTGAAATTGACTAGACAAGATTCTCTCCCTTAAACAAATCTTTAAAACCGGCAACAGTGTAAAATGAGCCAAATACAATTACCACATCTTCTGATCGCAACTGCGCTTTAATCGCGCTCCAAGCTTCACTCATATTGGTATACGTGGACGCCTCTGCAGTGTGTGGCATAAACGCGTTTAACTCTTCGGCCGTTGCGCCGCGCGCGACAGGTAAGTCGCACAGGAACCACAAATCAACATCGGTTGATAGTTCCTCTAGTACCGAACGGGCATCTTTATCTTTTAACATGCCACAAAGCGCAATCAAACGCCCCTTAGGCATGGCTGCTAAACGTGACTTTAAATAACGTGCCGCATGGGGGTTATGTGCAACATCAACAATCACTGTCGGTGATTCATTAAGCTGCTCTAATCGTCCTGCAAGTTGGGTCTCTGCCACTGCTTTAGCAATCGTATCAGCTGCCATAGTTGGGCAAAGATGCTCAAGTACCGCAATAACCGTGGCCGCATTAGGCTGAGGTAAAAATGGCAATGGCAACTTAGCGAAATCAAAATGCTGACCTTGATAATGCCAATCTTTATCACTGCACTGGTAGCTAAAATCGTCATTGACCTTATACAGTAACGCCCCAACTTGACTTGCGACCTCAATCAATGAGTCTGGGCAATCGGGCTCCCCCACGATAGCTGGGCGATTAGCTCTGAAAATACCCGCTTTCTCTGCGCCAACTAGCTCTCTGGTATCACCCAAATACTCTTGATGATCTAAATCGATAGAGGTCACAACAGCAATGTCGGCATCGATGATATTGGTGGCATCTAGTCGCCCGCCTAGGCCAACTTCTAGCAATACCACATCAAGCTTGGCAGCTTTAAACAGGTATAAACCGGCTAGAGTTGCGTACTCAAAGAAGGTTAATGAGATCTCAGCGCGGGCGATTTCAATCGCTTCAAACGCGTTAACTAATGCTGTGTCTGTGGCATCGATACCATTTATACGCACGCGTTCATTGTATTTAAGTAGATGAGGAGAACTATATACACCGACGGTTTGGCCTGACAACTGCAATGCAGCTTCAATCATAGCGCAGGTGGTTCCTTTACCATTTGTGCCCGCGACAGTGACGATCTTGGTTTCACCTAAGTCGATAAGCCCCATACGCTCGGCAACCTGTGACACACGAGCGAGGCCCATATCAATTTCAGTTGGATGAATCGCTAATAAAAAGTCTAACCAGTTACTCAACGCAGCACCTGACTTGGGTGCCACCGGCTTTAATGTGTCTTGTTCAATCACAAACTTTTATCCATTTAAAACGTATAAGGCCCAGACCTTCACCGTTAAGATTGTCCTTAACCCCATAAATAATGCTTAGTCCAACATAAATAATGGGCCAAGTGCCAACTTAGGTAATTGATAGCTTTCAGGGTATGTCACGTCGACTAAATACAGACCATTAGGTTTAGCTGTTGCCGCCGCTTTATTTCTGTCTTTAAGTGCTAACAGTTGCTCAATCCACTCCATGGGTTGATTACCTAAACCCACCTCTAATAGCGAGCCGACAATGTTACGCACCATGTGATGCAGGAATGCATTCGCCTTGATATCAACGCAGATATACATGCCTTGACGGCTAACGTTGACCTCATGCACACAGCGAAACGGCGTATTAGACTGGCATTGAACGGCCCTAAAACTGGTAAAATCTTGTTCGCCAAGTAGATACTGCGCCGCTTGATGCATTTTTGCTTCGTCGATATCACCAGGGTAATGACTCACACCGCTGCGTAAAATACCAGGGCGAAGTTGGTGATTATAAATCATGTAACGGTAGCGTCTTGCCGTTGCGGTAAAACGCGCATGAAATTCATCATCAACCACTTTAACCCAACGCACTGCGATATTATCTGGCAGGTTGACATTCACGCCAAGAGTCCAAGCAGTATCTTTACGCACTGCATTGGTTTTAAAGTGCACGACTTGCCCCGTCGCGTGAACCCCCGCGTCGGTACGACCCGCACATTGCACCGCAATAGGCTCATTAGCAACGATCGAAAGCGCTTTTTCTAGCCGCTCTTGCACAGTGTCTACTTCAGCCTGACGTTGCCATCCGAAATATTGACTCCCATCGTACTCTATACCTAGCGCAACCCGCATCTCACACCTCTATAACTCGGTTAAACTGTTATTCGACTGTCTGCGCGATCGCATCTTACAGGTCGGATAAACGAAATCTTTTAATAGGCGGCGATTCTAGCATACTCACGCCAAACGATAAGTATAAAAAAGGCGCCAAAGGCGCCGTTTTTTATTCGTATGAATTACACTAAATCTTTCAGTAATCCAAGTGCTTCAGTCTGCTGCCGGTCGTTACCATCTAGCTCAACCTCTTTAAGCAAAGCTCTTGCGCTGTCATTGTCATCGATTTCAATGTAAGCACGGGCAAGATCTAACTTGGCATTAACCGAGTTTTCTTCATCATCGACATCGACCATAGGTGAGTGACCCATTAGTGAGTCTAGCTCGCCCATATCAACATCCAACTCTTTATAAAGATCGGTATCACCATTATCTTCATCGGCCTCACTTAAGAGCATATCGATATCAATAAAACCGTTATCCTTTTGGAAAGTCGTTAGGTCATGCATGGCAACAGCGCTCTTACCTGGCACTTTCCCTGCTAACTCTTTAGCATCCAGTTCTTCGGCATCGAGTGCCGCTAAGGCTTCATCGACAGTCATCTTAGAATCATCAGAGAGAGAGAACGCCTCATCACCTTCGATTTCAAATGGCAATATTTGTGAGTCACCTTCAGTGGTTAAACCTGTTAATAACTCATCATCTGACCGTTCATTTGACGCAGAAAACGCTAATTCTTCATCAGCAGCAATATCACTTTGACTGGCAATACTTTCCCAATCTAACGAGTTTCCCTCTGGCTTTTTATTACCTTTAAGATCATCGAAGAAACCACTTTCTCTATCACTAGTTACCGTTTCGCTTACTTGCTCTAAAGTAAGTTCGGCATCAATAGCGGGCTCGACATCCACCTCAGGCAGGGTGAACTCAAGCATATCTTCGACTTTGGTGCCAGCAACTTCAGTCTCTGCGCTATCGGCGCCGGATTTAAGTACCTCGGGTTCAAAATCACTGAGTTCGAAATCGAGGCTATTTGAATCCTGAATGCTTGCAGCGGTAGCCTCTTGCGCCGTTTCAGGCGTAGGCTCAACCTTTAACTCTTGCTCTGCTTGCTGTTCTAATATCGGCGCTCTTTCTGATTGAACCTCTGATTGTTCTTCAGTTTTAAGCTCAGCGACTGGCGCCTCAAGGTCAGCAAGCAATGCGTCAAGCTCGCGGTCTAGATCACTTTCAAGTTGTTGCTCTGTATCTTCTGTGGTTGATAACTCTAATTCAGCGGCGATTTCAAACCCAAGTTCAAGCTCTGCTGCCATCTCATCAGAGAGTGCATCGATATCTTTTAGCTCATTATCATCATCTTGAGACTTATCTTCCGCTTCAAGCTGCGCCAGCAATGTATCTAAGTCATCATCAGCGCTCGCTTCAGTATCATTAACCGATTGAGCATCATTAGTATTAGAAGTATCAAAGTCTGCAAGTAACGCATCGATGTCATCGATATCATCTTCTGTAGCAACACCCGTTTCATTGCTTTGTTCTAATTGAACAACTTGATCATCGTTATGTTCAAATCCAGCAAGCAAGGCATCTAAATCATCTTCTGCGCTCGCTTCAGGATTTGAAGTATCAAAGTCTGCAAGTAACGCATCTATGTCATCGATATCATCTTCTGTAGCAACACCCGTTTCATTGCTTTG
>NZ_JBRILQ010000009.1:0-121340 GCF_052977045.1 Shewanella sp. 125m-7 | reverse complement strand
AATCCCCACCAGAATACTGGTAGGGATTATCTTTCATCTGCAGGATCGGTCAAGTCCTCTTAAACGATCGGCATTGAGATACTTTATCTGAGCTTTTTTGAAAATGATATTCAATTCATATTTAAAGCTTTAGCTACACTCATGATTTCGCATCAATATAGGCTAGCTCTTTATAAACGTAGCATCTCTTTAATAAAGGGTATGGTCAGCTTTCGCTGATGAACCATAGAGGCTTTATCGAGCCTATCTAACACGTCAAATAGTGTTCTTAGATCTCGCGCTAAGCGGTTCAATAAAAAACGTCCTACATCTTCAGGTAGTTGTAAGCCTCTCATTGCAGCGCGGCGTTGCAATGCAGCAAGCTTCTCTTCATCAGCCATTGGCTGCAATTGATAGTTAAGCCCCCACTGCATGCGTGAAACTAAGTCAGGCAGAGAGAAACCACTGTCACTTGGCGAAACACTTGCACTGACAATCAGTGAACAGGTTTTCTGCTCCGAAATTCGATTATATAGATCAAATATCGCCTCTTCCCATAAAGGGTGGCCTGCAATCGCATTCACGTCATCGATACACACGAGATCCAGTTTCTCTAGCCCCTCTAGTAGCGCTGTCGAAATACTCGCGTGGATCCCTAAAGGAATATAAAAGCTACTACGACCGAGATCATTAGCGTGAGCGCAGGCGGCATGCATAAGGTGGGTGCGTCCAGACTTTTCTGGCCCCCATAAAAATACTGCACCTTCAGAACGGCCTTCGGCGCAAGCTTGTAAGCTTTGAATAAGTTCATCATTACCCGCTGCAGGATAATAACTATTGAAGGTTTCATCATCTGGGAGATGAACAGGTAATGATAACTGTAAAGGAGAGTTTGGCTTCACTCAGGTACTTCTCAACACGCAATATTTCTATATTAGACACACATGGTAGCATGTGTGCCACTTGATTGGGAGTTATTGACCTTTCCAATAATAGATCTGTGTCTCTTTCTGAGCTTGAACTTCAGTTTCTATCGAAGAATAACCAAGGTTTTGTTGGTTATTGCTCATTACTGCTTCGATTCTAGGGTCAAGAGCCATTAATCGATGAAGATCCGCTTCGTTTCCAAACAGGTTCAAATTAAACTCAATTGTTTGCCCTTGAATTCGAGCGATACTGGCAGATTTTATCGCACTTAGCTGATTTAAGTATTGTTCAATAGCGACGAGTTGCTTCATCTCAGTTACGTCAGCAAAGGTAAGTTTTGTGGTTTTTTGCTCTCCTGAATCGGCAATAGCGTACTGACCAACATAATATTCACTCGTTGCTGCAACTATGGCTGCAACCGCATCATCAATCGTTGCCGCTTCACCACTTTTAGTGATAAGCGAATTCAATTGTAGCGATTGCGCCGCTTTCTCTCGAGGGTATAGGTTCATCTGATAACGGTAAACGCTAGCTTGTGGCTCAATAGTTGCCAAGATAAAATAATTTGACTGATATCTAAGTGAGGCATGTGCGACATTATCGGTGAACTGTCCCCGAATATCATTGACACCGACTTTCATTGAATCATCGAGATCCATTAACGGTAACAACAAAGGCACGCCGCGGGTTGCTGATTCACGCTCAAACACTTGTCGGCTCGGGATACTTGATGCGTCATTTAAAATTTCACGCTCACCGTTTTCACTTAGGACTAACCAAACTAAAGTCAAAGGTCTCTGCTTTCCCCAAACGGGTAATCCCGCCTCTCTTAACAGCGAAATAATACGTTTGTGGTCAAAGTTTACTTTGAGAAATAGTTCACCCTTGTCTTCAACATAACCGTATTGAGTCATCAATGAACTGGCATTGCCAAGCTGTTTCTTAACAATTTCATTAGAGAGCGCGAGCTGAGTGCCAGAATTTTTTAGAATCACCTCTTCAAATGCTCGCTTGATCCCTTGGCTTCTCAGTGCTGTCGACCTTGAGTCGATTGACACGACACCTTCGTCCAGTTGCTTGACCTCGGCAGCCGCAACAAGCGTTGAGAAACCAGCAAAAAAAGAGAAAGTAACAAAAATACGTAAAATGAGTTTCAACATGTTTTAGATTCAAAGACGGCTCAATAAATAAAATTGTATCACATCTATTATTATTTTTGCCGAGATAAAGATAGGCACATGCAGAACCCATAAAGTAAGCTAATTTGTGCGAGCTCACATACAGGGCCTGTAGAAGCAGATATCATTGATAGGTTTACTTAAAATAAGAGAGAAATAATGAAAAACCTAACAATGCCTTTGCAAGGAGCGCAAATGCTGTTCGTGGCCTTTGGCTCACTGGTATTAATGCCCTTGCTAACAGGCTTAGATACTAACGTTGCACTCTTTACTGCCGGTATAGGCACCCTGATTTTCCAATTGATCACTAAACGTCAAATCCCAATATTTCTCGCCTCCTCTTTCGCCTTCATCGCGCCTATTATGTATGGCGTTCAAACTTGGGGGATCCCATCCACTATGGGCGGATTAATGGCTGCAGGCGTGGTCTATGTCATATTAGCGGCGGTGATTAAAGTCAGAGGTGGAGGTTTCATTAAACGCTTACTGCCACCCGTTGTCGTTGGCCCTGTTATTATCGTCATTGGTTTAGGATTAGCCCCCGTTGCGGTGAACATGGCCGTGGGCAAAAGTGGTGATGGTAGCGTGCAGTTAATCGCACAAAACACCGCCCTTCTTATCTCATTAGCCTCTTTATTTACGACTATTGCGGTTGCCATATTCGCTAAAGGTATATTGAAACTAATGCCAATCTTAGTGGGTATCACAGTTGGTTATGGACTGAGCCTAGCATTTGGTATCGTAGACTTCAGCCTAGTAATAGACGCGCCATGGTTAGCCTTGCCAAATTTTGTTGCACCTGAATTTAACTGGCACGCCATTTTATTTATGATCCCAGTCGCTATAGCGCCTGCAGTTGAGCACATAGGCGATATTTTAGCTATCTCCAACGTAACGGGTAAGGATTACCTGAAAAAGCCTGGACTACACCGCACCCTCGCTGGCGATGGCGTTGCGACGATTGCAGCATCAGCTTTTGGTGGTCCACCAAATACGACTTACTCTGAAGTCACGGGTGCAGTAACACTGACCAAAAACTTCAATCCTGTCGTTATGACTTGGACAGCTATCACGGCGATTTTATTTTCTTTTGTTGGCAAGTTAGGCGCTTTACTGCAAACGATTCCAGTCCCCGTTATGGGCGGCATCATGTGTTTATTATTTGGTTCTATTGCAGCGATAGGTCTTAGCTCATTGATTAAGAATCAGGTTGACATGAATGAGCCACGTAACTTAAGTATTGTTGGCGTAACACTCGTATTTGGTATTGGTGGAATGGCATTTGGCATTGGCTCGTTTAGCTTAACCGGGATCAGCCTGTGCGGTATCGTTGCAATCTTAATGAACTTAATTTTGCCAGACAACGCCGCAACCCATGTGAAGATTGTCAGTGAAGAGGTTAGCCCTTCTTGATCGCCATTTTAAAATCTATTTTCAAATAGCTTAAACAAAAAAGCCCCTAACGGTTTATACCGAGAGGGGCTTTTTTACGGATGACGATTAAGCTTGATCGTCTTCTGTTTTATATTTTGCTGCAGTTTCTTTGATAAGCGTTTGTAACTCACCTTTTTGGAACATTTCAGTCAAAATGTCACAACCGCCGATGAGCTCGCCTTCTACCCAAAGCTGAGGGAAGGTCGGCCAGTTAGCGTATTTTGGTAGCTCAGCACGGATATCTGGATGCTGGAGGATATCAACAAATGCAAATTGCGCTTCACAATTAATCATAATTTGAGCGACTTGAGAAGAAAAACCGCAGCTTGGTAACTTTGGTGAACCCTTCATATACACGATAATTGGATTTTCAGCGATTTGCTGCTTGATCTTTTCTACTGTTTCCATTTTTCTTTCCTGATTAGAACGTCTCTACAATAACCCCATTGTACGCCAGTCTTTAGCAGAACAAAAACCTACTTTTTACAGGGATAATTACTAATAGGAATAAACGATTAAGATAATCGCTCAATTTGAATAAACAATGATACACTTCACAAGTTTATTAGGTAATATATCTTACAGTGAGTAAGAACGCACAAAATAACAAACTAGAAGTTAACGGAGAAAACTAATGGCTTTTGAATTACCAGCATTACCTTACGCAAAGAACGCACTTGAGCCACATATCTCAGAAGAGACCATTAACTACCACTACGGTAAGCACCACAACACATATGTGGTTAAGCTTAACGGTTTAGTTGAAGGCACGGATCTTGAACAAAAGAGCCTAGAAGAGATCATCAAGACCTCTACTGGTGGTATCTTTAATAACGCAGCTCAGATCTGGAACCACACTTTCTACTGGAACTGCCTATCACCAAATGGTGGCGGTGAAGCAACGGGCCCAGTTGCTGACGCAATCAACGCTGCTTTTGGTTCTTTCGATGCGTTTAAAGCACAATTTACTGATTCTGCAGTAAACAACTTCGGTAGCGCTTGGACTTGGTTAGTAAAGAACGCTGACGGTACTGTTGCGATTGTGAATACTAGCAACGCTGCAACGCCTCTTACAGACGACGGTGTAACACCGATTATGACGGTAGATGTATGGGAACATGCTTACTACATCGATTACCGTAACGTACGTCCAGATTATTTAGCGCATTTCTGGGAATTAGTTAACTGGGAATTTGTTAACGAAAACTTCGCAGGTTAATCATTCAACTCTGCGTTAAATCAAAAGGAGCCTCAGGGCTCCTTTTTTAATGGATTTCCCCCTCACTTTATTACATCTCAAATGCAACTATTGCAAATGCAACTATTTCTCTTTGTTTTTATTTACTTTTTTCCCGCACAGCTCACATTTAACGTCTAACATTAAAGGTAGGAGGCTAACCGTATTAGCTTCTAATCTTACCATTTGTGCGTTTCAGGGGGCCGGTTATGAGTATATTTGAGCATTACCAACAGCGGTATGAAAGAAAGCTTGATGAAGAATATTCATTAGAAGACTTTTTAACCATTTGTAAAAAAGACAGAAGTGCATATGCATCCGCGGCAGAGCGCTTATTGATGGCGATTGGGGAGCCTGAAATCATCGATACGTCTAAAGAACCTATCCTAAGTCGACTATTTTCTAACAGACTTATTTCTCGATATCCCGCATTTAAAGACTTTTACGGAATGGAGGAAGCGATTGAACAAATAGTTGCTTACTTAAAGCATTCAGCCCAGGGACTGGAAGAGTCAAAACAGATCTTATATTTACTTGGACCTGTCGGTGGCGGTAAGTCATCTCTTGCAGAAAAACTAAAAGCCTTAATGCAGAACGTACCAGTGTATGTGCTAACCGCAGATGGAGTTCGCAGCCCAGTTAATGATCATCCGTTTAGTTTATTTAATGTTGATGAAGATGGTCAGTTATTAAAAGATGAGTACGACATCCCTGAACGCTATTTAAAAACTATTATGTCGCCCTGGGCGGTAAAACGCCTGCATGATTTTGGCGGTGATATTTCTAAGTTTAAAGTGGTAAAGGTTTATCCTTCAATTTTAGATCAATTGGCTATTGCTAAAACTGAGCCTGGTGATGAAAATAACCAAGATATCTCTTCCTTAGTGGGTAAGGTCGATATTCGTCAATTAGAGCATTTTGCTCAGCATGACGCCGATGCCTATTCCTATTCAGGTGCATTATGTCGAGCGAACCAAGGTTTAATGGAGTTTGTGGAGATGTTTAAAGCACCTATTAAGGTGTTACATCCTTTATTAACCGCAACTCAAGAAGGTAATTATAACGGCACTGAGGGCTTATCCGCCCTGCCCTTTAGCGGGATCATTCTTGCTCACTCAAACGAGTCTGAATGGACAACCTTTAGAAATAACAAAACCAACGAAGCATTTTTAGACCGGGTTTATATTGTTAAAGTGCCTTATTGCCTCAGACTGTCGGAAGAGGTACGGATTTACCAAAAATTACTGACCAATTCTGAGCTTGCAAATACACCTTGCGCCCCCGGTACGCTGGAGACTTTAGCACAATTCACTGTCTTATCTCGTGTCATCGCTCCAGAAAATTCATCGATATACTCAAAGATGCGAGTTTATGACGGCGAAAGTCTTAAGGACACTGATCCTAAAGCCAAATCCTATCAAGAATATCGGGATTACGCTGGTGTGGACGAAGGAATGCAAGGTTTATCAACCCGCTTTGCCTTTAAGATCCTTTCTAAGGTGTTTAACTTCGATCACACTGAAATCGCAGCTAACCCAGTACATCTCTTCTATGTATTAGAACGTCAAATTGAACAAGAACAGTTTCCTACAGAAATAGCTGAGCGTTACCTGGAGTTTTTAAAAGGTTATCTCATCCCTAAATATGTCGAATTTATTGGTAAAGAGATCCAGACCGCCTATCTAGAGTCCTACTCAGAGTACGGTCAAAACATCTTCGATAGATACGTAACCTATGCCGACTTTTGGATCCAAGATCAAGAGTACCGCGACCCAGAAACTGGCCAATTATTTGATAGAGCCGCGTTAAACTCTGAACTTGAAAAAATCGAGAAGCCCGCAGGGATCAGTAACCCTAAAGACTTCAGAAATGAAATCGTTAACTTTGTCCTACGTGCTAGAGCAAATAACGAGGGCACAAATCCATTGTGGACCAGCTATGAAAAGCTCAGGACAGTAATTGAGAAGAAAATGTTCTCAAATACCGAAGACTTATTACCTGTTATTTCTTTCAATGGTAAATCTTCCACGGATGACCAGCGTAAACACGATGACTTTGTCAACCGAATGATGGAAAAAGGTTACACCCAAAAACAAGTCAGACTGCTCTCTGAGTGGTATTTAAGAGTAAGAAAGTCTTCTTAGAAAGCCCTAAGGGGAGTTTGACTCCCCTTCTATTGGCTAGGAGGTGCGCATGACAAGTTTTATTGATAGAAGGCTTAATGCTAAAGGCAAAAGCACTGTTAACCGACAGCGCTTTATTAATAGATATAAAAAACAGATCAAAAAGGCAGTGAGTGACGCCGTCACTCGCCGCAGTGTCACCGACGTAGACAAAGGAGAAAAGATCAGTATCCCCACTCGCGACATCAGTGAACCAACATTTCATCAAGGTAGCGGCGGCGTTCGAGAACGTGTTCATCCAGGAAATGATAAGTTTACTAAGGGTGATCAAATAGACCGGCCCCCTTCAGGTCAGGGGCAAGGCGCTGGTCAAGGTGATGCTTCTGACTCTGGCGAAGGTCAAGATGACTTTGTGTTTCAAATTTCAAAAGATGAATATTTAGAGCTGTTATTTGAAGATCTTGAATTACCTAATTTACAGAACAACCGCTTGAATAAATTAGTTGAATATCAAGTTTATCGAGCCGGCTTTACTAATGATGGCGTGCCCGCAAATATCAATATTGTGCGATCACTGCGGTCATCGCTTGCTCGAAGAACGGCAATGACATCAACCAAGAAAGCAAAGTTAAAGCAACTTGAAGCTGAACTCAATGAACTTGAAAATACGCCAGGCTCTGAAGCTGAACGCATTATTGGGTTAAAAGCAGAGATTAAAGATCTAAAAGAGCGCATTAAAAAAGTGCCATTCATTGATACTTTCGACTTACGTTACAACAACTTTGCCAAGCGTGAAGTGCCATCTAGTCAAGCAGTGATGTTTTGCTTAATGGATGTGTCCGGCTCAATGGACCAAGCAACAAAAGACATGGCTAAGCGGTTTTACATTCTACTTTATCTCTTTCTAACACGGACCTACAAGAACTTAGACGTCGTGTATATCCGCCATCATACCCAGGCAAAAGAAGTTGATGAACACGAATTCTTCTACTCCCAAGAAACTGGCGGTACGATTGTATCGAGTGCTCTTAAATTGATGCATGAAATTCAGCAGAAGCGCTATCCAGAAAGTGAATGGAATATCTACGCAGCTCAAGCCTCTGATGGCGACAACTGGGCTGATGACTCCCCTTCATGTCACGAACTCTTAGAAAAGAAAATACTACCCGTTGTTAGATACTTTAGCTACATAGAGATCACTAACCGTGCCCACCAGACGCTCTGGCGCGAATACGAAGATCTAAAAAAATCTCATGCCAATATTGCAGTACAACACATAAAACAGGCTGAGGACATTTATCCCGTGTTTAGAGAGCTATTTAAAAAACAGGCTGTTTAGGGAGTGCTTATGGATATGCCAAATAAAAGAACACCCATGGACGATGGGCCGGATTGGAACTTCGACTTATTACAAACTTACCTAACAGAAATAGAACGGGTAGCGGGCATTTATCGTTTAGATGCTTATCCAAACCAGATAGAAGTCATTACAGCAGAACAGATGATGGATGCCTATGCTGGGATTGGTATGCCCATTGGCTACACACACTGGTCTTTTGGTAAACGCTTTATTGAAACAGAACAAGGTTACAAGCGCGGACAGATGGGGCTTGCCTATGAAATCGTCATTAATTCAGATCCTTGTATTGCCTATCTCATGGAAGAGAATACCATCACAATGCAGGCACTAGTCATGGCGCACGCCAGCTTTGGTCATAATAGTTTTTTTAAAGGTAATTATCTTTTTAAAACCTGGACTGATGCGAGTTCTATCATTGATTATTTAGTCTTTGCTAAAAATTACATTAGCGAATGTGAAGAGCTTTACGGTATTGATAAAGTAGAGAGCGTTATCGACTCTTGCCATGCACTGATGAGTTATGGTGTCGATAGGTATAAACGCCCTAGTGAGATTTCATTTAAAGAAGAAAAAGTGCGCCAAAAAGATAGGGAGGCTTACCTTCAAACCCAAGTCAATGAACTTTGGCGTACCATTCCCGCTCAACCGTTAGAGGCTGCAACAGAGAGAAAAGCCTGCTTCCCAGCAGAGCCCCAAGAAAATATACTCTATTTTGTCGAAAAAAATGCGCCCCTACTTGAACCTTGGCAACGTGAGATTGTGCGTATCGTCCGCAAAATGGGCCAATACTTTTATCCTCAAAAACAAACACAAGTGATGAATGAAGGTTGGGCAACATTTTGGCACTATACCATTCTCAATCATCTTTACGATGACGGGCTAGTGACGGATCGATTTATGTTGGAGTTTTTACAAAGCCACACCAATGTTGTCGCGCAGCCTAGCTATAATAGCCCTCATTACAGCGGAATTAACCCTTATGCCTTAGGCTTTAATATGTTTGTCGATATCAGGCGCATTTGTGAAAACCCAACTGAAGAAGATAAACAATGGTTTCCAGATATAGCGGGAAGTGATTGGTTAACAACACTGCATTTTGCTATGGAAAACTTCAAAGATGAGAGCTTCATCAGCCAATATTTATCCCCTAATATCATTAGGCAATTTAAGTTATTCTCAATATTAGATGATGACAGGAAAAATCATATTAGTGTTTCAGCCATCCACGATGATGAAGGCTATAAGGAGATCAGACAAAAGCTATCCCAACAATATAACTTGTCGAATTTGGAGCCTAATATTCAAGTGCAAAAAGTTGAGGTTAGCGGAGATCGGTCGTTAACATTAAGGTACATCCCAAATTCAAGGATCCCACTTGCAGATACTTGCCACGAAGTGGTCAAACACCTCCACCGACTTTGGGGTTTTGATGTAAAACTTGAACAATATAATGATGACAATAAAACGAGCATAATTGCTGCCTGTCCTAAGCTAGCAGATGATAAGAGTAATTAATGGCATATTACAAGCATAAAAAAAGCGCCTCAATAGGCGCTTTTTTCAAATCAACTTAAAAATTAAGCAAATTTGAAGTCAACGTGTTCAATCATTGGCTTGAACGCGTGGCGTTGCATATCTTGAACGCGAACTTTAACATCTTTACCTTCTAGAGCGATAGTTAGCTCAGAAGTGTAGAAATCTTTGTTCTCTTGAATGTTGATGATATCTTTGTGAGCAAAAACGATAGAGATTGCTTCTTTACCTGGACCGTAGATAACAGCTGGAACTTTGTTCGCATGACGTAGGCGGCGGCTCGAACCTTTCCCGATTTCTGTACGAACTTCTGCAGCGATAGTGTAAGACATAGTAAACTCACTTAATAAAAAAATAATATAAAATTTAAGGCCATGATTTTCGACCAACCACGACCGGCTAAAAGCGGGCGGATTCTACCACATAAAATTTAGCCTAACAAAGATTATAATTCCATTATCGATAGCATAGCTAAAGTACGAGTTACCAGTTTCTGATTGGTCCGGTATCGATATGGACAAATCCAGAACTTGGATAGTAGCCTACCCCACCAAGCTTAAGTTCGATTGCCGCTTCTCGAATATGGGCTAACTTGACCCCTGGCAGTGCTAGATCTAACGCCATACCTTTCATGTGGTAACTCTTCTTAGCGACGCCATTACTGTTCTTCGCTAACATAGCGTTAGTTTTTGGTGAACGGTAACCAGATATTATGTGGAGTTCATCTTCAAAACTCAGAGACTCTGTTAGGTTATACGCAAAATCAAATAAGCGTTTATCCATTGGTGCTGATTCATTCTGGCGATGGTCACGAAGAACTTGACTAAAGTCAGTCAATATCTCATTTTGATAATCACCATCAATCCAATAGCTTCCCTGCCCGCGCTCTCCTGTATGACGGTTATAAAAACCTAGATTTCTAACCCCTTTAGTTGAACGACTTGCATGTGCTTTAGATGGCAACAAAGAAAACATTGCTACACCACCTAAGCCTAATAATAACTGTCTACGAGAGGAACATACTACTGACACACTTTCACCACTGTTTACTTTTCCGACAACTGGCAGGCAAACTAACCCGAAGAATTGAAGAAATCAAGTAATCAGCATAAATTAGTGAAAACTACATTATAAGTCATTGATTTGAGCACTGGCGCGCTCTGTAAGGGCGTGTGTATTTTGTAGTTGGTAAATATCGTTCCTAAATTGAGCTTGGTTGCGGTCGTCAATCCATGCCGTCCAATACACTAGGTGAACATTTAATGTTGAGCTCAAAGCAAACCATTGGGTCCGACTACGCTCTTTATGCCTATCTACCCAAGTCTGTTTATCTTTAACTAAGTTTGCGGCCATCCAATTTGCTAACCCTTCGACATTCTCAACACGGATACACCCTGATGACAACGCACGATTGCTGCGCTCGAATAGATTCGGATCTGCCGTGTCATGAAGGTAAACACTGAACTCATTAGGAAAATAAAACTTATAACGGCCTAAGGTGTTGTTAAAACCGGGGCGCTGTACCAAGCGATAGGGAAATGGTCCTCTAGCGAGATCGCTCCATTGCTGAGGCGTCCTCGACACCAAATTGTTATTGCGATCAAATACATCAAAATTACGTTCAGTAATATAGTTACCGTCTTTTCTAACATGAGGCAGTAAATCGTTATACATGATTTTTTTAGGCACTCGCCAACTTGGATTAATCACCACATTTGATATTGAACTGCTGAGTAACGGGGTTGGGCGATAAGGCTTACCAACAATGACCTTTGATACCAGCTCTACCTTGCCGTTATTAATTAGCTCCATCTCAAATGCGGGGATATTAATGATAAGAAAACGTTCACCACGTTGGGCCATAAATTCAGCCCTTTCGATATAATTATTCGCCAAAATATATGCACGTTTTTCAGGAGCAAGATTTAGCCATTTAAGCGTTTCGGGACCAACGATACCATCAGGATTAAGTCCATGGCGTCTTTGAAAACGCTTTAAAGACCTAACAATCGCATCGTCTAATATTGTTGCTTCTATCGTCGCATTCTCTGCATCGCCTAATAACCATAAGCGCCTAACAATATTAGGAATAGCGGGGTCATTTTTTCCGGGACGAATGAGTTTATCAATGGTTATAGGTTGCCACCAATCTTGCTGTGCCAGCCAATGAAGATGACGTATACGGTTTTGCAACTGAAGGTAACCGTTAAGCTGTGGTTCTATAGACATCGCTCTGATAAAAGGATCGTTTGACACACTTTTCGCAGCATTTCTGATGGGAATTAGGCGCTGCGCCCAAAATAGCCGAATATCATTCTCTATCTGCAACCATTGATTAGTTGAGATCGACTTACTTAATAAGGTCTCTTTATGTTGTTGAAATTGACTATCAACCAATGCTAATAAGGTAACTTGTTGATATAACAAACTCTGGGCATTCTTCTTTCGCTCATCCGCACTAGAATCTATGCTTACAAAAATCAACATAAAGCAGCATACAAGACTACAAAATCGCATTTACCCACCCCTTTATCAACACTAAGGTTAAGTATGGCAAATAATGATGTTTTGTATATGACGACTTGAAAAATTCGGTAAGCAAATTTAATAAAAAACACATAAAAAAGCTCCTGCGGTGCAAGAGCTTGAATCACATAATAATTGTATTCTTAATTAAGGATTACTCACGCTTAATGTGCCTTTACCGACTTCTGTTTTACCCGTACCAGGATAGTATTTTAACTGCCAATTTTCGCTACCTTTTACTGGATTATCTGCAATATAGTTATAATAACAATACGTATCGCTTGAACTTAGTGCGCCACCAGAAAACCAGTATACAATATCATTTCCTTTTACAAAGGGGTCACCAAAATGGCTGACTAGAGTATACTCGTCATTATCTAGCAGGCCTTGCCAAACTTCTTTACAGTACTCCCCTTGCAACAGTGTGCCGTCTTGGCTACTTGCGGAAGTATCGGTCCCTAACGGATAACCTGTTATGCCAGAATCCAGATTACCATCACCATAGCACGCTAAATCAACTTGATAACCACTTTTCCCAGAGGTGAGCCAGCAGCTATGGTACAGCTTTACACCTGATGTAAAACTCCCAAAGGCACTTTTAATCGCAGCATCATGCGCATCTTGACTTAAATTGATAAATTTAGGTACGGCGATAACAGCCAGAATTCCTAGCACGATAATGACAACGACTAATTCGATTAAGGTAAAACCTTTAGCAAGGATTCTCACATCGTACTCCTCTATTCTAAATATATAGTCAATATACGCCTCAAGTCTAAGCAAGTCACTTGAGTTAATGGCATTACTTATTAATAGAATAGGCTAAATGGGCTAGGCTAACAGCCCTCGGATACTCATCATATTTTCCATTGATTTGCTAAGAATCAAGATCCCAATACTTTCGCAGAGGCAAGCCATTTAGTCCACAGAGCCCTTTCCCCCTTAAACTCCATTGAATGAACGACGCCATCTTTTAACCCCTAACAATGCAAAAGCGACTAATGGCTCTATGACTTTGCTTTGCGCTAACATTAACACAAAAAAACCTACAAATTAATGTAAGGGCTTAAATGATGGTACCCGTGACCAGACTTGCTCTTTTCAACTGAATAGGCACGCTTATTCAGCGAGGCATCTGTTATTAAAAAGAATCCCTTGCAGCTCTTTGTTTCAAAACTTAGCGATACGCTAAAGTTAGGGTACAAAAAAGCCCCTACAAATGAATGTAAGGGCTTAAATGATGGTATCCGTGGCCAGACTTGCTCTTTTCAACTGAATAGACACGCTTATTCAGCGAGGCATCTGTTATAAAAAGGAATCACTTGCCCTCTCTCATAAGAGATAAATTTCAGGCGTAAAAAAACCAGCTCAATGGCTGGTTCATTCACTCTTCTAAAAGAAGATGGTACCCGTGGCCAGACTTGAACTGGTTAGCTTGTTACGCGAGGCATCTGTTATTAAAAAGAATCCCTTGCAGCTCTTTGTTTCAAAACTTAGCGATACGCTAAAGTTAGGGTACAAAAAAGCCCCTACAAATGAATGTAAGGGCTTAAATGATGGTACCCGTGGCCAGACTTGCTCTTTTCAACTGAATAGACACGCTTATTCAGCGAGGCATCTGTTATAAAAAGGAATCACTTGCCCTCTCTCATAAGAGATAAATTTCAGGCGTAAAAAAACCAGCTCTAGGCTGGTTTAGTCACTCTTCATAAGAAGATGGTACCCGTGGCCAGACTTGAACTGGCACGCTTATTCAGCGAGGGATTTTAAATCCCTTGTGTCTACCGATTCCACCACACGGGCAAACTCGTTGACTTTGACGATACATATTGTCGGTATCAATACTTTTTAACCACGTCTTACTGACATTGGTTAAACTCATCAAACTCTTATTCTTTATAACTCTTATTCTTTATAACTCTTATTCTGTATAACTATTAAAAGTTATGGAGGCGCGACCCGGAGTCGAACCGAGATCGACGGATTTGCAATCCGCAGCATAGCCATTCTGCCATCGCGCCACATGATGTAAATTGGAGCGACATATCGGGTTCGAACCGATGACCTATACCTTGGCAAGGTATCGCTCTACCAACTGAGCTAATGTCGCATTTCAATTTAATCTGTAATCTTGGTTTCGCTTAATTCGCTTCCCCTTGACTACGGAATGGCATTCTACCGATTAAACGCCAAGAGTCAACGCTATATTTATCGATAAACGACTGACTGCCCATTTATTGATCGCGCTGCTCCTTTAACGAGCTATTCGGCAGTTAAATCCTTCCAGGCGGCTAAAATATAGCTAACCATTGACCAAAATGTCAAAACGGCTGCAATATAAAATAATCCGAAAGCGGCATAAGTTAAAAACTCATTTGGCTGCCAAATTAGGCCCGTAATAGCTACCATCTGTGCCGCAGTTTTATATTTGCCAATCCAAGATACTGCAACAGCACCTCGTTTACCTATTTCCGCCATCCATTCACGTAACGCAGAAATTACAATTTCACGGCCAATCATAAACAGTGCAGGTAAGGTTAACCAAATATTACTGTATTCAGCTATCAATAAAACTAGTGCCGTTGTGACCATTATTTTATCAGCAACGGGGTCGAGAAAAGCACCAAAGCGGGTCGACTGCTTTAACTTTCGCGCGGCATAACCATCCAATGCGTCAGTAACTGCTGCTAGCCAAAAGACAAATGCAGAAGCAAAAGGAGACCAGGGTTCTGGTATATAAAAAAGTACAACAAAAACAGGTAACAGGGCTAACCTGAAAAGTGTTAACGCAATAGGAATGTTAAACGGCATTGTATAACCTAATATTCGAAA
Source organism: Shewanella sp. 125m-7 (assembly GCF_052977045.1). Classification (NCBI taxonomy): domain Bacteria; kingdom Pseudomonadati; phylum Pseudomonadota; class Gammaproteobacteria; order Alteromonadales; family Shewanellaceae; genus Shewanella; species Shewanella sp. 125m-7. Next base: position 106,211 of record NZ_JBRILQ010000009.1, on the reverse strand, counting down.
GCAGCGCCAATCTTGCCTTAATTTTGCTACCCTCGCAATGCATCATGTATCGTTTGTGCCATTTCTAAGCTAATACCGGGAACTTTTCCCAATTCTGATACACTTGCGCCCTTCACTTCTTGTAATCCACCTAAATACTGTAGCAAGGCTTTACGCCGTTTAGGCCCAACTCCGGCGATTGACTCTAACGTCGAGGTGTTGCGCGTTTTCTGTCTTTTATGTCTATGGCCAGTAATTGCAAAGCGATGAGACTCATCACGAATATGCTGAATTAAGTGTAATGCCCCAGAATCTGCAGGTAGCGTAAATGATTCTTCATTTTCACCATAGATTAAGGTTTCCAAACCTGGTTTACGCCCTTCACCTTTTGCAACGCCAATTAACGTCGGTGCATTATCCAGCGCAACAAATTTTTCATCTACAATTTTTTGAGCTATTCGTAGCTGCCCAATTCCCCCGTCGATAAACAAGATATCAGGGATTTTGCCCTTGTCGGTAATTTTATCAAAACGGCGCGTAATAGCCTGCTTCATCGCAGCATAATCATCACCAGGTGTAATACCAGAGATGTTATAACGACGATAGTCAGCCTTACTCGGCCCTTCTCGATTAAAGACCACACAGGAGGCAACGGTACTCTCGCCCATCGTGTGACTAATGTCGAAACATTCCATGCGTTGAATGTTATTGGTGGACTCTATCGCTTCTTCTAGCAGCAGGAAGCGTTGCTCTATCGTGTTCTTATGAGACAAATGAGTATTAACCGCATTGGTTGCATTGGTGAGTGCCAGCCGCAAAAAGCTTGCTCTCTCGCCGCGAACCTGAGTCTTTATCTCGACTTTTTTGTTTTGTGCCGTTTGAATCGCTTTCGCCAGTTCAGCTTGCTCATCAAATGCATTGCTGATCAAAATCTCTTTCGGTGTCGTACGCTGAGTATCTGAATTTAGATAAAACTGCAGCATAAATGAGCGCAGCACTTCTGAAACGTCCGTATCGACTGGTACTTTCGGATAATAGCTACGACTACCAAATATTTTGCCATCTCGAATGAACAGTAGGTGAAAGCAGGCGACACCCGATGCATAGTAAGCGCCTATAACGTCCATATCACCAGACGCATTCGACACCTCTTGTTGTTCAGTGACCCGCCTTAGTGCGGTGATTTGATCACGAAATAGCGCTGCCTGCTCATAGTGCATATTGCTGGCGGCTTGTTCCATTTTCCCCACCAAAACTGACATCACTTGTTGGTCTTTACCCTTTAAGAATAAAGTAGCAAGCCTTACCTGTTCTTGATAATCCTCTAAAGAGACTTTATCAACGCAAGGTGCGCTGCAGCGACCAATTTGATATTGCAAGCATGGCCGTGAGCGGGATTTATAATACAGATCATCACACTGCCTGATGGGAAATATTTTCTGCATCAAATGCAAACTTTCCCGTACCGCCCCTCCATTAGGGTAAGGCCCAAAATACTGGCCTTTATCTCGCTTCGGGCCTCGGTGATACGCTAACCGCGGGTACTTATGATTACTCAATAAAATATAAGGGTAGGATTTATCGTCCCGTAGCAATACATTATATTTAGGCATGTATTGCTTGATATAATCATTTTCTAAAATCAGCGCATCAGTTTCACTGTGGGTGACAGTGACATCAATATTGGCTATATGGGAAACCAAGGCTTGTGTTTTAACGTTTCCGAGATTCTTACGGAAATATGAGGAAAGGCGTTTTTTTAAGTCTTTGGCCTTACCCACATAAATAACAGTCCCCTTCGCGTCATACATCCGGTATACGCCTGGCGACGAGGTGACTGTTTTTAAAAAGTGGTCGGCATTAAAAGCATCTGACATAAATTGTTTAGATTTACTACTTAGAATTGTCCAGTATCGAGCATTTTATAACGTATTGCGAGTCGAGTCAGCTCTACATCCCCACCAATTCCCAACTTTGCGAATAAACGGTATCGATAACTGTTGACCGTTTTAGGGCTAAGGTTTAACTGCTCTGAGATCTCACTTACTTTTTCACCATTAGTGATCATTAGCATGATCTGTAGTTCTCTTTCCGACAATGATTTAAAGGGGTTATCTTCTGACTTATTGAATTGGCTCAACGCCATCTGCTGTGCGATTTCCGGTGAAAGGTATCTCTGCCCATGAGCAACTTGTCTAATGGCCTGCAATACTTCCGGAGAGGTCGCACCTTTAGTTAAGTAACCCGAAGCACCGGCTTGCATGACTTTTGTCGGGAAAGGGTCTTCTGTATGAATAGTTAACACGATTATTTTAGCGTGGGTCTGAAAACGCAAAATTTTACGGGTTGCTTCTAACCCCCCTATCCCGGGCATATTCATGTCCATCAAAATCACGTCGGCTTCATTCTTACGACACCACTGTACAGCGGTTTCGCCATCACCCGCCTCGCCGACAACTTTAATGCCCCGTTCATCTTCGAGGATCCGTCTAATACCCGTTCTTACTAATTCGTGGTCATCAACTAAATATACAGATATCAAAGCCGTGTTACCTTTTGATGTTCAATTAGTCCCTTTAACACAGAGACAAATCAAGAATGATATAAGGTTAATTTATCCCATCTAACAGTATATAGAAAGTAAAATATCCGAGCATGATTTGGAGTAAAGACAGGAAATACTACAGAATAACAATAGTTTATAGTTTAAAAGCAAAAAGGCAGCCATTAGGCTGCCTTTTCTTAATGTGGCGGAGAGATAGGGATTTGAACCCTAGATGGGCTATAAACCCATGCCGGTTTTCAAGACCGGTGCATTCGACCACTCTGCCATCTCTCCGAACGTTGTGAATATTATGCGTTTCCGTTTATGATGTAAACCCATTTGCCGTAAAAATCACACCGAACGACGCTAAAAGCTCAAGTATTGGGCGATTAGGCGGAAGTTTGTATAGGCAGTCACAGTCTTTAGTTGCATAACGACACTATTGTATAAAAACCTTATGTATAGAGACCTGAACAGGCGCTTGTACGTTAACTGGCAAAGCATATTTAAATATGTGCTAGTATCAGCTTACTAAAAATAGACATACACATTTATGAACTCAAACGTTATTCCTGCCTCAGCGCTGCTTCCACGTTTCGACATTCCGGCAGAACAGGTATTCAGCTCTAGTGCAAAAGCGAATTTAATCGCTCAACAACGTTGTCTTGATGCGTTTAAACTGCTTACTGCAATTGATAATCAACATATGTTTTTAGCCGATTATTTCGGTTGTAATCGTAAACAAATTATTAGTTCTCTCGTTAGCGAACTCGGTGAGTTTCCCGCACTAAGCTTAAGGTTCGATGAACACAAGGACCCCATTTGGGCCGCGCATGATACCAATAACCTTGACTCGTTACTTGCGACTAAAGTTCATCAATATAAATACTTGTCGGGTTCGGTTCGTAAAGTTGACCTAGTCGGGCGTTATGACAACGACACGCAGATCTATGAGCCTGGCCTACTCGCCAGTTGCCATTACTTATTTATCTGTGCAGATTCTTTATGGAAAAAAGAAAACTTATGGGACCTATTACTAGAGATTGTTGAGAAGCAATCTTATCAAGTTCACAGTCAACTACCGCAGCTACCGATGAACTGCAAAATCATTCTTATTGGTTCTAGTCACCAATATGGTAGTTGCTGGTTAGCTGAACCTAGTTTTTCTCGACTGTTCCCTTTGCTTGGCGAATTAATCAATGAGATGGACTTATCTGAATACTCTGCAACAGATTACTGTCAATGGTTAGCGAGTATCTTTAATGATCTACAGATCACTCTTACTGAGTCCGCGCTGCAACTATTATTACAATACAGTGCCAAGCTTGCCGATCATCAGCAACGTCTCAGCCTTATGGCTGTCAACTTAGAACACTTGTTAGCTCAAGCTAAGGCTTATGCGCAGAGTGCTCAGATTTCGCAAGCGTCTCTCTTAAAAGCGATTAGCATGGTTAATTACCGTCATAACGCATCAGAAAAGCTTTCTGAGCAAAACTTTGACGACCTGTTTATTAACTTGCCGACACAAGATGAAATCGTGGGCCAAATTAACGGTTTAACCGTCATAGAGAATGCTGAGTTCAGTTACGGCGAACCGGCACGGATCACAGCTTCAGTTCACTACGGAGACGGCGAGGTTGCTGATATTGAGCGTAAATCTGAATTAGGCGGTAATATTCATGCCAAAGGCATGATGATCCTGTCAGCCTGCCTTTACCGAATATTTGGAAAAGATGCCCCGCTGCACCTCAACGCTAACATCGTATTCGAGCAATCTTATCAAGAGATTGATGGAGATAGCGCCTCCCTTGCAGAGTATTGTAGTTTGATCTCTGCGATATCAGAAAAGCCGATTAAGCAGAGCTTAGCCGCGACAGGCGCTATCGATCAGTTTGGCAATATCCAAGCTATTGGTGGTGTAAACGAAAAAATTGAAGGCTTCTTCAAGCTTTGTAAGCGACGCGGGCTAACGGGTCATCAAGGCGTCATTATTCCCTGCTCTAATATGCAGCAATTAAACTTACATCAAGATGTTGTTGATGCGGTTACTGAAGGGGTGTTCACCCTATACCAAGTTAGACACATTGATGAAGCGGTCGAAATTTTAATGCAAACGCCTGCAGGAATTGCTGATGAAAATAACCAGTTCCCACAAGAGTCAATTTACGGATTGGTGCAATCTCGTTTAGAAAACCTTGCTGGGTATCAAGACGAAGATAAGAGCTTTTTTGCAACACTGATCGACAAATTGAGATTTTCTAGCTGATCGGAGTTGTTTAGCGTACACCTGTTCGCTAATCTTGGCAGCTCAAATTGCTGGAGAATTAAAAATAATGAGTTACGCAAACAGTTTTACCAAAGAAGATCTTATTGCATGTGGAATTGGCAAATTATTCAAACCCAATTCTCCGAGACTGCCAAAAGACAATATGTTAATGATCGACCGTGTATTAAAAATTAATGCCGACGGTGGTGAATTCGGTAAAGGTGAGATTGTTGCAGAACTCGATATTACCCCTAACCTTTGGTTTTTTGATTGCCACTTTGCTGGCGACCCCGTAATGCCTGGTTGTTTAGGTCTAGATGCGATGTGGCAACTTGTTGGTTTTTTTCTTGGATGGGAAGGCGCAGAAGGCAAAGGGAGAGCTTTGGGAGTGGGTGAAGTTAAATTTACTGGCCAAGTATTACCTGAAGCAAAAAAAGTCACCTACAAGCTTACTATTAAGCGTAAGGTCTATCGCAAACTGGTTATGGGTATTGCTGATGCCACAATGGAAGTTGATGGCCGTGAAATCTATAGCGCTAAAGATTTAAAAGTTGGTATTTTTACCGATACGACCAGCTTCTAATACAATAGCGCTGGCCTTTAAATTAAAATGCCCTCTTTCTTGAGGGCAAAATGCTGCAATTTGCAATCCAATAGTTAACATTCAAAATGGCTTAGAATCGATAACTGAATATTACTTATTAAATAAACCGTTGAGCCGACCATCAATTCCCTCACGCCAACCACCAAGCCATTGTGATTTTGAATCTAACAGCGAATACGGACAGTTCTCTTTCGATCTGCCTCCAACTCCTGCTTGAAATCCTTTTGAAAAAGCTCTATCTAATCGATCTCTTTTTTGTCTCTTCATGCAAGCACCCTCTCATCAATAACAAAAGAAGCTATCGCTTCACCTCCATAAATAAAGCTTTTTTTAGGTGAGATCAATCCTAAAAAACGGCTTAAAATACGGTTACTATTTAAGCTATTGAGAAGTCTTACAAATTTATTGCAAAAAAAATCGAGGCTATCGCCTCGATTTTTCGTTACGTAAACATTATCAGTTGAATCGACGTCTAAACCACAACAGAGGTAACATCAAGATCCACGCAAAACTTGCAGCACCTTTACGCTCGTAGTCATCGTTACTGCCATCATTATCGGTAACCGTACACGCTTCTGCACCAGAAGCTGCAGGCTGTAATACCACCATACGAGGCAGGAATGAGGTTACCGGGTCGCCATAGCCGTTTAACTCAAAAAACGGTAAGCCGTTATCACCGATTACAATATTGCCGTCATCATCAAACTTATAAGAAGGCTTACGAATAAACGCCGTACCTACAATCGTGCCATCGTCATTGATACTATTAGCTTCAACAACCAGAATTTCACTTTTATAGGTTAAGGTTTTACCTGAACCATCCTGTACTTCAACTAAATTGCGTTCCCAATTGCCTTCAGCATTTTGCTTATAGCCCTTTGAATCACAAGTTAACAACTCGTTGACATTATTAAACTCATTTGATGGTAAATCGTAAAGAAAGCCCGCTTTAGGACGTGGCTTCTCTTTATCATGAGTCGTTTCGATGTAACCAACAACTTGCCCTTGGTTATTAATATCACGGCCACGACTGCTTAAATCAGATAAGTTGTTATAAAAGTCGTTGGGGGTAACCAGCGCTGTTTCTGGGCTCTTAGTATCGAAGTAGAAAAACTTATCTCTTCTATAACCTTCAATGTACTTGTTGTAGCTACCAACCAATATGCCGTTGTCATTTATGCTGTAAGCAATGGATGAATACACGTCGCGAACTTGATCGACATCGACCCAATTATACTCATACTCACCATCTTTATTTTCATCAGTCCAGTAAGCAGCATCGTAATATAATCTGTCTTTATCATTTTTACGATAGACGTAAGAACGACCAGCAACGACGGCACCATTATTGATACCCAACCCCTGCGCGCTATAAACGCTGTCATTGGTGACTTCTAGGCCTAATGGCAGCATGGTCGCTGTCGGTGTATTGTTACCCGCTTCGTATTGCCAAACATAGCCACGAATTTGATATTGAATATCGCTATAGCCATATTGATTTGGAAACTGGGCCGATTGAATACAAATATCTTGCGGCGCGGTTTCGCTATTATTATCAACACAAGAATTGATAATGTTGGCACTATTCTCGCTGATATCCGTACTGGCGTAACCAACAACTAAACCACTATCGTTAACTGCTGCAGCACTTGAGAAACCACCAACGGTAATCGTTTGTTCTTCGGCCTCACCCGCTTTATAGACATACTCGGAATAAGCTGGAATTAACGCAATTTCGGCATCTGCTCCTTGTTTTACAAAGCCACGTTGCTCGTACTCGCGGTAATACCAAAACTCTTGAGTGTCACTGCTTCCGTCATAATCAATAGTCCTTTCCGGCGCCGTCATCGCGCCCACTTGAAGGCCACTATCATTGATGTCATAGAAAAAAGTATCAATCGAGTTGACTGTCGCATCATCTTCAGGAAAAGTAGGCGCCGTGGTGCCGTTAACACTCTCAAAGGTTGGCATCCACTCATTACCAACCGCTGTAAAGGTGAAGTTATTAGCAATAATAGGAAGGTTAACTGAATAAGTTATTGTCTCTGAATCAGCAACACCGTCTTCAATATCGATAACACCGTCATCATCTTCAGAAACTGATAGCTTCTTTTTACCTTTGGCAGCACCGACAGCCTCATTATTAATATTAACCGCCATACCATAGCCGTTACGAGTGTTTTCAATGGTGCCATTAAGATCATATGTATCAAGGTCGATATTAATAATTTCATACACAGGTGCTGCATGAACACCTTGAAGTACGCTTATAACGCCCACAGCTACTAACGATAGGGTTTTATCCAACTTAAACTTCATTAACTCGCTTCCTATTTCTTATTTTTAGCTTACTTCAATGATTCGAGCTCTTCCCATCGCTCAAAGCAACTTTCAAGCTGACTTTCCTTATCGGACAACGCTTTTAAGTTTTCATTCACTATTTTTTGTTCTTGAGCATAAAAATCAGCTGAGCTGACAACTGCCTGTAGCTTTTCAAGATCTTGCTCCAACTGCTCCATTAATGCCGGAAGAGTCTCTAATTCTCTTTGAAGCTTGTAAGAAAGCTTCTTTTCTACTTTCTTTTCAACAGGTTGAACTACCTGTTTAACTTCAACAACTGGAGCTTCGACCGCATTTACTGCTTGAGGTTCCCCGGAATAGAACCTTGCGCCTTGAGCAACGGCATCTTCATAGCCACCAACGTACTCACTCCAGCCGCCATTGCCGGTAAACCACCAGCTACTGGTCACGGTATTATCGATAAAGGCACGATCGTGACTAACCAGTAACAATGTTCCCTTATAATCTGCTAGTAGAGACTCTAACAACTCCAGCGTCTCAATATCAAGATCGTTGGTAGGTTCATCGAGAATAATTAAGTTGGCAGGTCTTAGCAACAAACGGGCTAATAATAAACGGTTTTTCTCACCACCAGATAATGCTTTAACTGGGGTTCGGGCTCGCATAGGCGAGAACAGGAAGTCTTGTAGGTAGCTTAAAATATGGCGGTCTTGACCATTAATCGTGATGGTTTTCTTACCTTCACCTACGTTTTCTTCAACTGTTTTTTCAGGATCTAATGCTTCACGGTATTGGTCAAAGTAAGCAATTTCAAGCTTAGTACCCACTTTTACAGAGCCAGATTGCGCTTCTAACTGGCCAATAAGTAACTTAACTAATGTTGACTTACCACAGCCGTTTGGACCAATCAATGCAATACGGTCGCCACGCATAACCGATGTGCTGAAGTTTTTCACCAAATTCTTTTCAGGTAAGTTGTATTCGAGATTTTCGATATCAAATACCAATTTGCCTGAACGGTCAGTGTCAGCAACGGCCATTTTCGCGCCGCCTTGACGATTAAGACGCGCCATACGCTCAACACGTAAGTCTTTAAGTGCGCGCACACGACCTTCGTTACGAGTACGACGCGCTTTAACGCCTTGACGGATCCACACTTCTTCTTCAGCTAATTTTTTATCAAAGTGGGCATTTTGCTCAGCTTCTACACGCAGCCATTCAGCTTTACCGTCTAAGTAAGTTTGGTAATTGCCCGGCCAAGAGGTCACTACGCCACGATCTAAATCGACAATACGTGTCGCCATGCGTTGAATAAAGCCACGGTCGTGACTGACAAACACTATCGCGCCGCGATAGCTCAGTAAGAATTGCTCTAACCATTCGATGGTATCAATGTCTAAATGGTTGGTCGGCTCATCAAGCAGCAATAAGTCTGGATCACTGACTAAAGAGCGCGCTAGCGCCACTTTACGTTGCCAACCACCTGATAACTCAGATAGCGCCGCGTCAGGGTCTAAGCCTAATAGTTCACAGTTTTGATTAATGCGGTTATCAAGCTGCCAACCATTAAGGTGATCAATATCATCTTGCAGACGTTCCATCTGCTTTAGCATACGCTCCATTTCATCAGCAGATGCAGTGCCTAAATCATGAGCAAGCTGATGATAACGTTCTAATTTTTCTCCAACCTCTTTTAAGCCTGCAGCGATATACGAATATACAGAGCCCTGTTCGGCTTTAGGCGGATCTTGCTGTAAACGGCTAACTTTAACGTCAGTAGCAATGTTAAACTCGCCTTCATCAAGCAACACATCGCCACTTAACACTTTCATTAAGCTCGACTTACCCGCACCATTACGACCTACGATACAAACACGTTCACCAGGTTCGATGGTAAAATCAGCTTTTTGCAATAATGGGGTGTAACCGTAGGCTAAAGAGCCGTTATTAATACGTACTAGACTCAACTTACGCTCCTAAAAATTTTTTTAATGCTGCGAGATCAAACGGCCAATTTAGCTCACTTTGGGTGTCGACTATTTTGACAACAGGAATACGAATACCGTATTGCTCTGCTAGATTTTGATCATCACAAATATCAATCATGCTATAAGCAACATCGGTTTGCTCAAGCAGCTCAGCCGCAAGCTCACACAGATGACAAGCATCTGTGTGAAACAAGACAACTGAAACATTACTTGGCATGGGTAATTAGCCAAGTGTTATGAATATGCGGATTTCTCTTGAAGTCCATTGGCAGAGTTTGACTATCAATATTCTTAACTGACATGCCTAGGGCTTCAAGCTGCTCAATTTCCATCTTAAATTTGCGCTTGTTATTAGAGAAAATAATTTCTCCACCAGGATTAAGCAACTTGAACACGTTCGCTAACATATCAACGTGATCGCGCAGCACGTCAAATGAATCTTCCATACGCTTAGAGTTTGAGAAGGTTGGTGGGTCGATAAAAATCAGGTCAAACCTGTCATGAGTCCGCTTCATCCACTGTAGGCAGTTAGCTTGAACAAACTGATATTTGTCACTGTTTAAGCCGTTTAATGCAAAGTTTTCTTTTGCCCAATCAATATAAGTATTTGACATATCAACAGTGGTCACTGAGGTCGCGCCACCTAAAGCCGCGTGCACTGATGCAGAACCGGTATAAGAGAACAAGTTACAAACACTGCGACCTTTTGATTTTTCGCCAACTAATTTACGTGTTAAGCGATGGTCTAAGAATAATCCTGTATCTAGGTACTCTTTAAGGTTTAGCTTAAATTTAGCGCCATATTCAGTGGTAATAAGCTCTAATTTGCTAGCCGCTAACTTTTCATATTGGTTGGTACCCTTTTTACGCTCACGGGTTTTCAAAATGATATGATTAGGGTCAATGCCTATCGCACTAGGTAAAGAGATCAATACGTCGGTTAATCGACGCTTAGTCACGGCTTCTGGAATTTCAGAAGGTGCTGAGTACTCTTGGATCACCACGTAATCAAGGTACTTATCGACTGCAACATTGTATTCAGGTAAGTCGGCATCATATAAGCGGTAGCTATCAATGCCCTCTTTTTTAGCCCACTTTTCTAACTGCTTAAAGTTCTTTTTAATGCGGTTAGCAAACGGCACGGCGATGTCACTGACATCACCTTCAATTTTAATATTGGCAGGATCGACACGGCGAGTATTTTCAGCATGCACAGTATAAAGGTTAAACGCACACTCTAAAGCGCCGTTATTCATCTTCATTTGTTTGTCAGCTTTAAGCTTTAATGCTGATAACAGCTCAACATCGCTATTTAAAATCGCAATGCTCCAGCCACCAAATTCAGCCTTAAACTTATCGCCTAACTGATAGTACAGCTGCAGTAATGAGGTCACATTGCCTAAACGCTCACCATACGGCGGGTTAGAGATCAAGAAACCTGACTCTACTGGCACTTTAATCTCTAGCGCATTACCGACACTAAAATCGATTAATTCAAGTACGCCAGCATTTTCAGCATTACGTTTGGCTAACGCGACTAAACGAGAATCGATATCTGAACCGAAGAATTTAATCTCACAGCGAGTTTTACCAATAGAGGCACGCGCGCGTGCTTCATTTAATAACTCTTCCCACACTTTTTTGTTGTGCGGTAACCAATGATCAAAGCCATAACGCTCACGGTGAATACCTGGAGCCATATCAGACGCCATCATGGCCGCTTCAATCAAAATGGTGCCACTACCACAGAAAGGATCAAGTAAATCCACTTGTGCGGCTTGCCAGCCACTGCGTACAAGCATATTAGCCGCTAAATTTTCTTTTAACGGTGCTTCACCAGTAGTAGAGCGGTATCCACGTTTATGCAGCGCTGGGCCTGAGAAATTAAAACCAATGGTGATCTCGCCACGTCTAAAGTGAGCATCAATTCTAAAATCCGCGTCGACTCTTTCAACGTTTGGACGAGAAAAGTCATCATCGCGAAAGCGGTCCACAATTGCGTCTTTAATTTTTAGCGCACCGAACTGGGTATTATTGATAAAACCACCCAAGCCATGGAAATCGATGCTAAATGTACTGCGGTTTGAAAACTGCATCTGCCAGTCAATACCATAAGCTGCGTTATACAACTGCTCTGGTGACTCACAAGGACCTTTATAAATGACAAAAATGATTCTGCTCGCTAAGCGCGACCAAAGCGTAATGCGATATCCTAGCTCTAACGAAGCGGAAAAATAAACGCCCGCTACACTTTCTTTAATATTAGAAGCGCCAAGCTCAGCGAGTTCAAGTGATAACGCATATTCATAGCCCCGTGGAGCTGCAGCAAAAAAATTTAACATTGATTAAGTCGACACAGTAAAAATTAGTTCGACATTATACCTGTTAGTACTACTAAATGATAAAAGTTATTGACTAAAGCTAGATTTAATCCAGTAATCTACGGGTTTTTGGCACCTTATGCCTTGAATCGCTGCTTTCGTGTCAACGGAGTAAAGCTCAAAACTAGGCCTCTCGAAATAGAGGTGTTTGAGGGGGAACAAAGACTTGCCATTCTTACCACCCAACAATGAGGCCGTGAATTAGCAGTAAAATTCAAGTGGTTAACGATGGGGGGCTTTAATTGCAAGTACATAGCAGCAACCCGGTTAGCCATAAGCCTGCAAGCAGCGGATTTAACTCGCCAACAAACGTGTAATCAATAGCAAGGGCGAACACTCTGTAAGCTATTCACCCTATTTACCCACACTTAATCAGGCTTATCGTTTTTTGTCACATTCTCGATTTCCGTTTCTGAAATATTATCCGATGATGTCCCCTTCACCTCCGTCGTCACTTCGTCTTCGCAAGTATTATCATTGTTGTAGGCATGCTCACCAAACTCAACAAAATCAAGACCGGCGTCCTGCTCTTCATCAGAAATTTTTAAATCACCGTTGCGGTCAACAATTTTGAGTATGCCTTTGGTCAGTGCCCAAGAATAGAAACTAATAATAATAACAGCCAATAGTTGAACAAAAAATTGTTGGGCCCCTGCATCAACTTGATCGATTGCCTCGCTGGCAAAGATACCAATCAAAAGTGAGCCGACGATTCCGCCCACTCCATGGGCACGCCAAACTTCAAGAGCATCATCAATTTCAAGTTTTTCTTGCACATACTTAGCAAAATAACAAGCTGTCGCGCCAAGCGCACCAATAAGCAGCGCTGAGCTGGGCTCTACATAACCCGCTGCTGGGGTGATCGTCGCCAACCCTGCAACCGCCCCCACTAAGATACCGCTAAAAGAAGGTCTGCCATTTTCGCGCCACTCCCAAAACATCCAGACCAACATAGCCACTGAACCCGCTAGGGTCGTATTAGTAAAAGCATATGCGGCCAACTCATTCGCCGCATATGCCCCTCCTGAATTAAAACCAAACCAGCCAAACCACAACAATCCAAACCCAACTGCCATCAAAGGTAAATTAGAAGGTTGCTCTTTTTTACCCGCTAACGTACTGCGTCGTTTACCCACATACATGGCAACCGTCAGTGCTGAAATCCCTGCTGTCGTATGTACGACTAACCCCCCTGCAAAATCAACGACGCCCATGGATGCTAAAAAGCCGTTGCCCCATACCCAATGAGCCACAGGGATGTAGACTAACAAGGTCCATAACGTGACAAATTTAAGGTAAGCAGGAAACTTAAAACGCCCCGCAAAAGACCCTGTCATCAATGCTGGTGTAATAATGGCAAACATCATTTGATATGCAAAAAAGATGATAAATGGCACGCTTTTAGCGTAAGTGTCATTCGGTTCGGCGCCAATATGATAAAGTCCCATATATTCAGTTAATGAACCAATAACACCGGCAATATCATTACCAAATGCCAGACTAAAGCCGCCAAACACCCATATAATGGAGACTAACCCCATGCAAATAAAATTCTGCATCATAATGGTTAGCATGTTGGCTTCTTTTACCAATCCCCCATAAAAGAGCGCTAGTCCTGGGGTCATTAAAAGCACCAGAGCTGTACATAACAGCAAAAATGCAGTATCGCCAGTATTTAATATATCCATAACCTTTCCTTATTTAGTGCTTATGAAGTACTTTTTAAGTGCAATTAATTAAATGTTTTTTTAGCTGGACGACTAATTTGCTGCATAGATAGTGGCAAGGCTAAACCGTATTGTCTGACTGTCTGCTCATCAGAAAATAAGGCCTCCGGTGTGGTTGCTGCAACAACTTCACCTTGATGCAAGACAATTACGCGATCGCACACCGCCAATACCATATCCAGATCGTGGGTCGCGATAAGCTGGCTATGGCTGAACGACAGCATCAAAGAAATTATTTTCTCACGCGCTAACGGATCCAAACTGGCGGTAGGTTCATCAAGAACTAATACCTGTGGCTCCATTGCGATGACTCCAGCTATGGCCGCCATTTTTTTTTGCCCAAGTGATAACCGAAATGGCGGTTTATGTTTAATCGCCAAGGCATCGACCTTAATTAATGCCGAATCCACTCTCCCTGCAATATCTGCTGCACTGACGCCTAGTTCTTGTAACCCAAAAGCAATATCGTCATACACTGTTGGCATAAACAGTTGATCATCAGGATTTTGAAAAACCACACCTAATGTGCGACGAACTGTAAGCAGACTATTCTCATTGATAGATAAATCACCTAGATAAACAGCGCCCTTCGCCGGAGTGAGAAATCCACAAAGAATGTTAATTAGAGTCGATTTTCCAGCGCCATTAGAACCCAATAGGCCTATTTTCTCACCATGGTGGATTTGAAAAGCGACCTCATTCAAAGCCTGAGTACCGTCACTATATTGATATGAAACCTTGTCGAAGGTAATTAAATGATGACTCATGATTTACCTCATCAGTACTTGCGTTAGCGCATCAGGAAGATTATATAAACGGCATAAAAGACCGTAGGTACACCAAAATAAGGTCCAAACTGTATCTAACGAACTCCAACGTGTGGCAGCAAATTGTTTTAACTCACCACGAAATCCCCGCGCTAACATCGCCTCATAAATTCGAGTGCAACGTTGCACAGTTTTATGAAACAAACTAATCATCAAATGCTGATAAAAATGCAATGGAATTGCCGCTTGCCGATTGATCCGTCGTAACTGATAGGCATTTAGCATGACCAATAACTCTTGGGCAATAATGAAAAAAAACTGATAAAGCAGGTAAATTTGCGTCGTTAGTACATTTGGCACAGCCAGGCGCTGTAAACCGGCGACGATGCCTTGTATCCCCGTCGTCGCCAGTAATAAAATGGCAATACTGACACACAGGAGTAGGCGCAGTATGATCGACATCAGTGATAACCAGCCCGCCGATACGTAACTCCCCCACGGCGTCTGCCATATGCTCGTATCGAGTAAAGGATTGAGGATCCCAAGCAATATGATGAAAGGTAGTGCCAGTAATAACTTTGGCAGTATAAAACGCATAGGGATATCTGCAGTCACCAGTATCACCATTGGATATAAATACAAAGGCAATAAGGCCGCAATGGCATAACTATCTTGGCTAACAACGGCCATTAATATCGCAACAGAACTGATTAACTTAGCCCTAGCATCGAGTCGATTAATCAAGGTTTCTTGACGACTATAATCATCAATTGCCCGAAAATCATTTAGCGCACTGGTTAACGTCCTCATTTGTTTGCTCCGGCATAACGAGTCGCGCGCTTTATCACTTTGATCATTGCGAATAGGGCTAAAATAATCCCTAGGGTAACCAGACTTCCAATCACCCCTGCCATGGGGGTTTGCAATAACGGAGTCACACCTGCAACTTGATAGTCCGGAAACAGTGTTAATGCCTGTTGGGATTTTTGCAAAGCCTCAGCCGGAAGCGATTGTGGGATTGCATTAAGCGTTAGTTTATCCATGGTCCATTCCAGACCATCTGGGCTGCTTGACGCAAACCGACTAAGTACCGCTGCGCACAATAAAGCCGCCATACCAAATGCTATCACCTGTGATTTTCTTGAAGCTAATACCAAGGTGTTAGCTTGACTGGAAAATTGAGTCTGATGATAGGCAAAATAGAGGATTGCCGCTGTTGCAGCCCCCTCAACAATACCGATGACCGCATGGATCGGGATGATGAATAACAAAAATTCGGCTAACGGCAAGCGCGTGATGCCACTCAGATGTGTCATTATCGCAATTCCTGCAGCACCAGCTATTAAGGCCAGCATACAGGCCGAGATCGAGGCTAGTGCTAAACGCGTTCTACTCAATGATCGCCCTGCCAATGGCTGCCAAACTAAAGGGAAAATGATAAAACAAGGTACGATACCCAGATTAACGAGGTTAGCGCCTAATGCTAGCAATCCTCCATCGGCAAAAAATAGCGCCTGAACAATTAATATCGAGGCAATCACCACAAAAGCTGCGGGAGCGCCCAATAATGCTGACAATAGTATTGCACCCGTAATATGACCGCTGGCTCCGGTACCTGGGATTGCAAAGTTGATCATCTGAATTGCAAACACAAAGGCCCCCAGCACGGCCATTAACACCATTAATTCATTGCTACGGAAAATACGTTGTTGAGCAATCTTACAAGCAATGATTAAAGCCCCTCCAGACAGTGCCAGTAACGGCAGCCCTACATCGCTTGATAATAGCGCATCATTCATGTGCATATATTTGTCCTTAAACTAAATATCGTTCCGTAAACTAAAATATCGTTCAATGAACTAAGCGTTTCCACTCACATTAGATGCTGCAGGCTCGATAATATTTTTAGCTGCAATAAACAAATACATAGTTAAAACGTAGGGAGAGGTAAATGATGGCAGTCCGTCAGGTTCCATAAATACATCCAGCGCTCCCTGTAGGACTACGGTCACTATGGTGGCAAATAATGCATAAATAGCACTTCTCCACGATGGTGAAATAAAAATAACACCCACGGCCATTGCAGTGAGAACCGGACTAAAACCGTACAATCCGGCATGGATGACATCGGGGTTGGCGCCGAACATAACTGAAAAGACAATCGCAATCAGCGAGCCTAATGACGCAGCGATCCCAGCAGGAACCGAGGCGATAAAGATACCGAGTAACATAATGGCACCACTGACTGCAGATCCCAGCAGATACACTTGGCCAATATTTCTAAAGAATATGGCGATAAGCTCCGGTAATGACGGGACAGCCGTGCGTCCTAGCAGGTAATCGGTGGGTAAGCTGGGGTTGGAAAACATACTGACATCCAAATGGCCGAAACTGTAGGCTGATATCATAAATAGCCAACCACACAGTACAAAAGGGCCTGTCGAACCGGGAATTCCTAAGGTGTTAGTTAGAATGTTTTTAAATGCATTAGTAACCACAGTGCTAAATGCAGCGCCAATGATAATAAATAGCCAGAGCACTATTGAAGGTGCGATAAAGGTCGGTAATGCTGCGCCCACTAAAATACCATTAAAACCGTACAAACCCGATTTAGTCATGTCTTTATCACCATGAGTTATCATGGCAGTGGCTGTGGCGACTAAGACCCCGAGCAAGGCACCAAATGTAGTAGACCAGTGTCCGCTGTCATAGGAGGCATACCCCATTGCGATAAAAAACAATACTCCAGTGAAGGCATTTTCCATAAAAAAGACCTGACTGGTCCCACGCAAGCAGTAAGTGACATAGTTATCGTGTATCGAAAAACAATCTCGTATTGAAGTGTTATCTCTCATTGAATTGTTATCTCCCATAGACTCTGCAGACGTTAGCGCCAAAGACATGCCTCAGGTAATGCTTTATCTTTCACTACGCGCCTAAAAATACCCCAAAAAGTTTTAACCTGACGGCTAACTTGGTGACTTTCCTGAGCAACCACGCGTAACATTAAACCGGCATCATTGGGCAGTTTTGACACCGCGGCAAACATGCTGTTGTCTTCAGCAAAATAAGCCTCATACTCCGCCATAATCAATGTGGCATTTTCTACCGAAGTGAGACATAAGATATTGGCAAATACATTAAACCTCTGCATTTGACTGACCAACTCGGGGTCATTGCCATCGGGTTCCAGTAGAATTTTTTCTGTAAATAGTTTTTTGCCATCCACTGTGACTACACGGGTAAGTAACGACAGTAAATCAAACTCCATTCGCTCATCTTCATGATGGAGTCGCCCTAGCATCACCATTTCGCCATACAGTAACGAAGCCCCCTTACCTACAACGATATCAGTCTCAGTAATATAGCGAGATTGCTTGTAGAGAATGGTAAAGTCGGGCATGAACTCCAGATAGGCGCCTTCTTCTAAGGTTATGCTCTGATATTGCGAGGCATAATTGGCATCCATGCGATGGATTCTATTAGCCCCTTGAGACGTTACATGCGCGCAAGCATCTTTATTTACCCGAATATCGATGTGGTAGCGGTCGCCTTGTAACACACCGCCTCCCACTGAAATGATCGAACAAATAGGCAGCTCTGGCATGGCTTCATCCCAATACAGTGCTTGCTGCACCAGTAATGGCGTTACTCGGTAGAGATGACTAAGAACGTGGCGATTATTTTTTAATGAAAAAGCCAATTTCAACTCACCAATTTTCCCCGGAGCCCCCGCGCGCATCTGCTTAGGTTGACTATGAAATCGGCTGAGTTCTTTGGCATCATCAATAGCCTTCAGACGCTCATGCATGGCGGCTCTCCAACTCAGGCGAGACTAATTGCACATCGATATCAAAGAGTGCCATCGACATGATCAATGCGATTAACTGATCGATGCCTTCACCGGTTTTACAATTGGTAAATACAAACGGTTTATCTTTACGCATTAATTTAGAGTCGCGATCCATGACAGCAAGATCAGCTCCCACATACGGTGCTAAATCCTGCTTATTAATGACCAATATATCGGATTGGCAAACGCCAGCTCCATTCTTACGAGGGATCTTATCGCCAGCTGCAACATCAATGACGTAAATATAGAAATCTGCTAATGCTGGACTGAAGGTTAAGGTCAGATTATCTCCACCGGACTCGATAAAAATAACGTCACTCTCAGGGTACGCGGCCTCTAACTCTTCCACAGCGGCAATATTCATCGATGGGTCTTCACGAACTGCGGTGTGGGGGCATGCTCCCGTTTCGACCCCAACAATTTTCTCCGCAACCAACACTCCTTGTAATGTGCGTCGAACTTGTTTGGCATCTTCCGTGGTAACCACGTCATTAGTGATGATGATAGGTTTGACACCCATAGTAATTAATTTTGGTGTAATCGCTTCAATAATCGCAGTTTTTCCTGATCCTACAGGGCCACCTATACCAATTCTGGTTATCTTCTTCATTTTCAATCCTTTTCTAATGGTGTGATTAACTGAAGGTTAATTCATGAACATTCTGACGTGAGCCTGATTGTGATGTCCGATTAAACAATCAAGTATTGGGGCAAAAGAATTCATATCATCCAGTAACTTATCGGCTATGTTGTCATAGCTGGCATCAAGCGTTTCATTGATCTCAAACAGTATTTTTTGCGTGGTATAATGATCAATTTTCATTAGTCGCATTGCAGCTCCTAAGATCATAGAAGCCACGCCATATTGATGGACGGCGAAGGTTTCCCGCTCCCCGATGCCCATTTCGGCAAAAATAACCGCATGACTCACCGGAAATGTCCCCTGAGTATGTTTTTGAGTGATCGCTTGCAACCACTCCTTAAGTAACGGAGTCGATGAAATTTTATCAACCAGCTCTGGAAACTTACGGCCAATACGGCGCATCATTAGTTGTTGCTCGTCACCAACACGTCGACACCAGAGTTCATTGTCAATATTAATCAATGTCGGTATATCACGGTGTAAGGCCGCACGATGGGCATGAAGTAATGCAATACAGTCCATATTCGCACTCTGATTTAGCGCGACGGTTGTAAATGATTTAAGGTCCGCCGCATTGCGGACAATACCTGTTTGTAAAGCGGATTCTAGACCATTGGAAAAGGCAAAATTACCTATGGGTAATGCAGAGTCAGTCAGTTGCACCATTCTAACCAATTGAGTAAGCGTTAACGCTGGCATCATTTATTACTCCTGTAATCGATAGCTAAGGCTCAATGGCTATTTGCTTAATGCGCTGTATCGCTATGTTTATGATCGTGTTTATGCTCATGGTTATGTTCGTGATTATTCTCATCTTCGGCTGCTATATGATGTTTATGGGTGGACGCTTCAGCACCAGCAAAGAGCAACCTGAGTTCATTGGCTTCCAGTAATGGCGCAACGTCATCACCGGCCTTAAATTCAACCGTTAGCCCTTCAAAAGCATGAGTCCCCATCACCGACGTCATAATTTTCCGGTCGACATAAAAGGGGACGTAAACGCAGTTATGTTTAAAAATTGCTGGCCAATGCTGATTACCTAATGCGTGACCTAATTGAAACAATAAACGCTGCCATTCCGCTATTTTTTCTAGTTGAGTCAAATGAATAACCATGACATCCTTTAAAGCAATCTGGGTAATCACTACGACTTTGTTGACTTCATCAATATAAATAATATCTTTATTTTTCAATTGTTCCGTTCGGGGTAACGAGATGGCAATTTCGTAGCCTCGTTGCGAGTTTTTTCTGATCCTATTTTTTGGTGCTTCCCACTGTTCTAAATTTAAATAATCTATTTCGTAGCCCTCTAAGGCATTTATCCAACTTGGCTCCGTGCTATTTCCAACAATTTTTTCAACAAGTATCATAGCTATGTCCCTATTCCTTAATTTCTTTTGCCAGCTGCAAGCCAAGCCATACCGCAATAAAACCCAGTACCAAGCTAGACAGCATATACACCACCGAAATGATTAACCCACCGGGCTTCATTAATTCACTTACCGCACCATAGGCAAAACTGGAAAAGGTCGACATCCCTCCCATAGCACCAACACCAAACAGTAAAATGAGTTCATCTGAAATATTTTTTAAACGGTGATGAGCCGTTGCAAGACCAAGTAAAAATGACGCCAGTATATTTGCGAGTAAAATATCCAGTGGAAAACCATCCGCTAAAGGCGGGGTTGCCAACATGATAAATTCACGAACCATAGCGCCCAAAGCCCCCCCAATAAAAACAACAAGTGCTAGACCATACATATATCCACCTTAGATAAGGGCTAATGCTATGCCTGCCGCAGCCGCAATAAAACCAACACCAACTGAAGTTAGCAGATAAAAAACGGCCATCAGGCGCTGTTTATCCTCGACTAACTTTAATGCATCTAATTGCATTGAACTGAAGGTGGTATAGCCACCCAATATGCCAGTTAATATCAATGCATTAAGGGGGGCACCATATCGATTTTGCCAATCAACCCCTAAAAGGACCGATAAATAAGCGATAACAAATGCCCCCGATACATTTAAAATAAAAGTCGAGGTAGGAAAGCTACCGTGATACCAGGTACCAACCCAACGGCCCATTAACCATCGCAGCACAGAACCGATTCCACCACCTAGACCTACCCACATAACATCTAATCCAGTCATGTTTTGCCACTCCTACGAGCGGGGTTGCCCGCACCTCTAATCAGCTAAAAAAGTACAGTTGACTCAATGCAATAGAATCCATCGGCTCAACAGTGGCATTCTCACCATCAACTGTTACAGCAAAGGTTTCAGGATCCACTTCGATCGTTGGCGTGGCGTTATTACGGATCATATGCTGCTTAGTCACTGTACGCGTAGAATAGACAGCTTCAACCCGTGATTTGAGCTGATATTTATCAACTACACCATCATCTAGTGCACATTGTGAGGTAAAGGTGATTCGGGTTGCTTGCTTCGCCGCGCCCATTGCGCCATACATAGGACGATAAGTGACGGGCTGAGGTGTTGGAAGTGAGGCGTTAGGGTCTCCCATTAATGCCCATGAAATCATGCCCCCTTTAATAATCATCTTTGGTTTGGCAGCAAAAAATGCCGGATCCCATAGCACCAAATCTGCTAGTTTACCGACTTCAACAGAGCCGACAATGTGGTTAATACCTTGCGCGATAGCAGGATTAGTTGTTACTTTGGCTACATAACGTAATACGCGGAAATTATCATTGTTAGTACTATCTTCAGGTAATTTACCGCGAGATTTCTTCATCACATCGGCAGCCTGAATAGCGCGTAACCAGGTTTCACCTACTCGGCCCATCGCTTGTGAATCGCTGGAAATAATGGATATAGCACCCATATCGTGCAACACATTCTCTGCCGCAATGGTCTCGACTCGGATCCGACTTTCAGCAAAGGCCACGTCAGTCGGAATCTTTGGACTGAGGTTATGACAGATCATCGTCATATCAAACAGTTCAGCCTGAGAGTTAATGCCATAGGGTATGGTTGGATTCGTTGAACTGGGCAAAACGTTAGATAAACTAGCCACCCTGATAATGTCTGGCGCGTGCCCGCCACCTGCACCTTCGGTGTGGTAAGTATGAATTGTGCGGCCTTCAAAGGCAGCAATGGTGTTTTCCACAAAACCGGCTTCATTAAGTGTATCGGTATGAATACAAACTTGGATATCCAGATTATCCGCTACCGCTAATGCGTTGCGAATTGCCCCTGGTGTGCTTCCCCAATCTTCGTGAATTTTAAAACCGGCAGCCCCAGCCTTAGCTTGCTCATACAAGGGGGCAGCAGCTGAACAGTTACCTTTCGCCATTAACCCCGCATTGACAGGCCATTCATCAAAAGCGCGCAGCATCATTTCAATATTCCAGACACCGGGAGTAATGGTTGTACCATTCGTTCCATCGCTTGGTCCTACTCCACCACCAAACAAGGTCGTAATACCGTTACTGAGTGCATGTTCAGCTTGTTGTGGTGAGACAAAGTGAACATGGGCATCAATACCACCCGCGGTTAGAATTAAATGTTCGCCTGAAATTGCTTCAGTACCTGGCCCAAGCGCGAGCCCTGGGGTAACCTGGTTCATGATGGAGGGGTTACCTGCTTTACCTATGCCACAAATATGACCATTTTTAATGCCAACATCAGCTTTAATCACTCCCTGTACAGCGTCAAGTATAGTGACATTAGTAATGACTAAATCGGGGGATCCTGCGGCGCTAGTCAACTCGCAGTCATAGCCCATGCCATCACGGAGTGTTTTACCACCACCGTACACAGCCTCTTCACCATATACTCGTAAATCTTTCTCGATTTCAATTAGTAGGCAAGTATCACCAAGCCGAACTCTATCACCAGTGGTCGGTCCAAATAGATCTGCATTCTGATGTCTGGAAATTTTTGGCATGATATGCTCCGTAAAATGTTATCCTGCTGACGATAGGTTTATGACTTATTTTTGAACCCGTAACGCTTCACCTTTTCAATCGCTTCGGATAAACGCGGACGATAACTGTGGTCATGCTCATTACCAACCCAACCATCAACTAAACTATTAAAACCTATTACCCTCTGCTTACCTTGGAACGGTACTAGTGAAATTTCTTTCTCATCACCGGGCTCAAAACGTAATGCGGTAGTTGCCGGAATATTCAACCGTTTACCAAAGCTAGCTTCACGGTCAAATTCGAGGTTGCAGTTAACTTCGAAAAAATGAAAATGTGAACCAACCTGTATTGGCCGGTCGCCGGTATTTCTGACTTTCATTTCGGTGGTTGGGTAACCGGCATTGAACTCTAGGTCGCCTTTACCAAGGACTAACCCACCAACGGCAATACCTGTCATATCAGTTGAACTTTTATTGGCCATGATGACTAACCTCGTTATTGAATGGGATCGTGCACAGTGATCAAGCGACTACCGTCAGTAAAAACGGCTTCGACTTGAACATAAGGGATCATATCAGTGACGCCAGGCATCACATCTTCCTGACCTAATACTTGCCTGGCTTCTTCCATTACTTTTTCTAACGTTTTGCCTTCTCTGGCACCATCTAATGCACTGGCGCTAATAACTGCCACGGCCTCAGGATGGTTTAATTTCAAGCCTTTATCTTTACGCTTTAACGCCACGCTAGCCATCATGTAAATTAATAGTTTATCTGTTTCTCTCGGGGTTAGATGCATACCGCCTTCTCCTTAGCCTAGTCTGGTGTTCCACGCTTAAATCGACTGTTTTTTGTGCTTATTGAAATCATTTGTTTTATCGTTGTATTCAGGAATTAAGAGTAGTCAGTGATGGTGGATATGACCAACTTTATAAAAAAAAGCCCATTTTTCATCTAAAAAGGAGGAGCAATCCAAACGTTAACGATAATAGAAGTCGATATAATGTGTAGCTCTTCGTGGGTTAGACCCGCTATCTAACCTTACATAAGCTGATGTGCCCCTCCAAAAAAATGACTCGCCGTAAAACCTTGGCCTAAATTTTATGAGTGGTGTTAAGATTTGCTTGTGAATAGGAGCTATTTAAATAAGCCTTGATCTGTGCTTATTCAGACATAGACCCGAAGAACTTAATTTCTACATTTGTATAAAAATTTATAGAATGCGTTTGTTAGCAAATTACACTTTTCCCACAGCAAAATTATTGATGTCTCATCCTATTAATACCAAGATGCGACACTTTGTAACCATTACAGGCATTTCATTGATCTGCAGATAGAAACCCTTAAAATAAAAACTCACACAAAAATAACAATAAACACGCTTTCACTACATACGTTGTGCGAGTTTTAAAAGTGAGTACCTTATGAAAAAAACACTTCCTCTGCTACTTTGTCTTGCTTTAACTGCTTGTGGCGGAAGCGATAGTACTGAAACACCTCCGCCTCCAGTACAAGCGCCGAAGCTTCAAGCCGATGTCTGCTATATCATGTCTACAACTATGGGGGATATGACATTAGCGATTGATTTAACCAATATGCCTGTTACTGGCAATAATTTTAAAGATTACGTCGATAGTGATTACTACCCAGGAACACTATTTCATCGCAGCATAAATAACTTTGTGATTCAAGGTGGTGGCTTTAATACCGGCTTAGTCGCTAAACCAGGGAATGAACCGATTGTTAATGAAGCTAATGTTGGCATTAGCAACGAACGCGGCACCATTGCAATGGCGCGCACAAACGCTCCGGACTCAGCAACGACTCAGTTTTTCGTTAACGTACTCGATAATCCACAACTTGATGCATCAGGCTCAAATTATGGATACGCGGTATTTGGCAAAATTATTAAAGGGATGGATGTGGTCGATCAAATAAGCATTGTTAACACTGGAGTCAATGACGTACCTTTATCAGAAATATTGATTAATTCAGTTATTGAAACAAGTTGTGCAAGCAATTAAGCATAGCTAATCAGGCGTTCAAATATAAACTGATCGCCTCATTAATATCTTTTTTGGCTGTATTGAATCACTATCGTTAAGATTTTAATAACTCAATTTATCTCGATGAATAATCAAATATTTAATGAGACAGGGGGGAGTCCAGGGTCAGATCGCGAAGGATTTATGAACAATAAAATCTGATTTGACCTACCGTTCGAGCTGTGATCATATACTCTCTTTTTCTAGAGTCGTAATCATGACTGTCGACGCTTTTTCTCAACATTTTGCTGAACTTAAAGACCCCCGCCAATCAGCCAAAATTAATTATCCATTATTCGATATTTTGTTCCTGACCATATGCGCAACAATCGCGGGGCAATTGGCTGAGAAGATATTGAGAATTTTGCAGAAGCTCATTTTGGTTAGTTGCAGAGTAAAGGTATGTTTAAGCAAGGTATTCCTGCTCACGACACGATTGCACGAGTCATTTCTAGATTGGCGCCGAAAGAGTTTCAGCGCTGCATAAAAGTCGAAGAAAACTATCTCACAGCGCAGTGATGGTGAGTTAATAGCTATAGACGGCAAAGGTACGTGGCTCCTATGACCTGATGATAGGCAATCAACTGCGGAAAATGCTAGCGGAACATTGTCGTTGATAACGCCAGTACCGAACAGCGTCATGGACGAATAGAGGCACGAAAACATCATGTGCTCCCAGCAGAAATGTTAGCCGCTGATTTCCCTCAGTGAAAAGGTCTAAAAACTAATGCTGTAGCAATAAGTTATCGTCTTGAAAAGTCAGGTAAGGAATCGCTAGAGTATCGCTAGAGTATCGCTACCATATCAGCTCAGCGGAACTAACGCAGGAGCGTTTTGCTAATGCAGTAAGAGGGCATTGGGGGATAGAAAACAACTTACATTGGATATTGGATGTATCAATGAATAAAGAAGGGTGTCAGATTTATCGTGGTAACGCGGCTGAAAACTTGGCCTGCATTAAGCATATAGTGTGCGGAACAACAAAGAAAGCGAGTATTCGTCGGAAACAAAAGATTGCAGCGATGAATATCGACTATCTTGAGAAGCTATTTATCGCTGGTTGCAACGTTATGAGCAAAAAACAAACACTCATGATCTTGCCCTGTGGGTTAGGCAGCGTTGACTTGTCTTTGATTAGATATGGGTGCAAGCCTATCATGCATCACTTTTATCGTTTCAAATTGAATAAGCTTTTTAGAATCTGTTAACCGACACTCTGTCGACATGATCATCACTAATGAGGCTTGTAAACCAGACTCGATGACCATGACAAGTGCAGTATGTTCACTGGTTGTTAATTGAAATAGCTTACCCACTTCACTATAAACACATTGGTGTGAGACATTAAAAAACCAAGATTTAGGCATCTGCGGTTTTAATAAGAAATGTGCCGCGGTGGCATTCAATGCTATTTGAACTAATAGTGCATCGTTCAATGACAGTGACTTTGATAAACGGTCGACCAAGTCAATATAGAACTTAGCGTGTTCAACACTAAACTCCATTGTTTCTTTGGCATCTGGTATTAGGGACTTTAACTTATAGGGCGATAAAAACTCCATATCATCCCCTAACGAAACGCTTAATACTCCATGCGCTTCATTATATCCCCACTGCCAATCCCTTTTTGGCATTAATAACATAACGTTTACCTTTATTTAGATACAATTGGATAATAGATGATTATTTCATCAATATCAAAATAAATTTTTTTCGATATGAATTTAAGTGATTGAATAAAAAACGATCATTAAGATCTTGTTGAGATCGAAATGATCGTTTTACGACCGAATAATAGTATTAGATCGAATTCACATTATTTAATTCGATATGCTTCGACAATATCTTTAATTAATTTTGGCCCTTGATAAATAAATCCAGAATAAATCTGCACCATTTCAGCACCAGCATCTAATTTATCTAACGCATCTTCTGCGGCATTAATACCACCAACACCAATAATTGGAAGTTTACCTTTCAAACATTCAGCCAACTGCTTGATTACCAATGTTGACAATGAATTCAATGGCTTACCACTTAACCCACCCGCTTCATTAGCATTCAATAAACCGCTAACACCATCACGAGTTAGGGTTGTATTTGTTGCAATTGCAGCGTCAAACTCACTCTTAATCAAGGCTTCAGCTATCTTTTCGATCTCTTCACTTGATAAATCTGGTGCGATTTTTAGGGCGATTGGTACGTACTTACCATGTTTTTCAGCAAGCTCTTTCTGCTTTTCCTTTAGAGATCCTAAAAGATCATCTAACAGATCGCCATATTGTAACGATCGCAAACCAGGTGTGTTAGGAGAAGAAATATTCACGGCAATATAAGCAGAATATTGATAAACTTTATCCATACAGATCAAGTAATCTTCTTTGCCCTGCTCAACTGGGGTATCTTTATTCTTACCAATATTAACCCCAACCATTGCATTGGTTTTAACTGCTTTTAGATTTTCAACTAGGTTATCTACCCCTTTGTTGTTAAATCCCATGCGGTTAATAATTGCTTTAGCCGGTTTTAATCTAAAACAGCGTGGCTTATCGTTACCTGGCTGTGGACGCGGTGTTACTGTGCCAACTTCAATATGGCCGAAACCCATAGCATGAAATGCATCAATACATTCACCGTCTTTATCCATGCCAGCGGCAAGACCTACTGGATTTGGAAACGTCAGTCCCATCATAGTGACAGGCGCTGGCTTAATATTTTGCGCATAAAAGTAATTTAAAGGCGAATTACCCGTAGACTTTAAACTGCCGATAGCAAAATTATGCGCTAATTCTGGATCCATCTGAAACATGAACTTTTGTGCGATTTTATAAAACATGTTTTCTCCTAGACCGAAAAAAGCCCCAGCATCTGCCAGGGCTTCTGATTTAAATCAGATTACTTTTGACCTTCACAATGAAGGATCAAAAGATTAAGTTCACGTAAGGCTACAGAGAACTTTGCAAACTCATGGCTTTGCGAAGTCTTGAAGTCAGCAAGCATATGGAACCAGCGTTCCAATAGACTCTGATTTGATTCAATCCATTCTGAAATGATCTTATTCGCATCACAGGTTTCAGTGCAAGTTCTTAAAACCACAGAACTTAATGAACGCTGTTGCCAATCAAGCTCTTCTCTAAAGGCCGCTCTTGCTAATGCTTGCCAATGGTTAGTCACTGGTTGCGCACTGATTTGCTCAAGGAACCAGTGTAAATCAACACTTGCACCAAGCTTAAAGTACGTTTCAGCAACTAACGGTACAGGCTTACTTTCTAGAGCACAGATTTGTGCAATATCCAATGCCGAGAACAAGGTGCTGACATTCGCCACAACCATGGCCACATCTTCAGGCACACCTTCTTTGATCAATGCGTTCGATTCCGCTCGAATACCCTCAACCTCTTCATTGACCATATATTGATGTACGCTTTCTTTTAATTCATCAAATACAGGTTTAAAGAACTCAATTGTTTGTTCGATATTCAAGGTACGGTTGCGATGACGCAGGAACCAACGACTCGCACGACGGATATTACGGCGCAACTGATGTAACATTTCACACTGTACAACAGCTGGAATGACACCATTTAAATCAGTAATAGACTTAGTTAAATCAGCTAAACCAAATACTTCGCGAGCCATAGTATAACAAATGGCAGCTTCAGCTACTGAGGCACCTGTCTCATCTTGCATACGTTGAACGAAATTAAGTCCCATATCATTAACCAATTCATTGGCTAATGAGGTGGCTATAATTTCACCACGCAATGGATGCGATGCCATGTTGTCGATATACTTTTCTTGCAGCTGCTTAGGAAAATACTCAACTAAAAGCTGGCTCAAGAAGCTATCTTCAGTAATTTCTGACGTTAATAACTGCTCTTTCAATACCATCTTAGCGTAAGCAACTAGTACAGATAGCTCTGGACGAGTGAGTGACTTGCCGTTTACTAGACGATCAGCAAGCTCATCTTCATTTGGCAAGAACTCAAGTGCTCGGTCTAGCTTACCCTCTTTCTCAAGATGGTGAATGAAGCGAATTTGCTCTTTAAGCTGTTCTGCACCACGTACTTGCGTGACCGAAATCGTACGAGTTTGGTCTTTACAGTCTTGTAGCACAATACGGCTGACTTCATCAGTCATCTCTTCTAGCAAGCGATTACGCTGTTTAAGCGTCATCTCACCGTCAGCGACTAAGGCGTTAAGCAAAATCTTAATGTTAACTTCATTATCAGAGCAATCAACACCACCAACGTTATCAACAAAATCAGTGTTCATACGACCACCATTAGCGCAGTATTCAATACGGCCTAATTGGGTACAACCTAAGTTACCACCTTCACCAATAATTTTAGCTTGAACCTCGTTACCATTGACGCGAATCGCATCATTGGCGCGATCCCCCACTTCAACGTGAGATTCAGTCGTTGCTTTAACGTAAGTTCCGATACCACCATTCCAGATAAGATCTACCTGCATCTTCAGCAGTTCTTTCAGTAACTCAAGTGGTGCCATCGACGCTTTTTGCGTGCCCAGCATCTTCTTCATTTCCGCAGATAATGGAATTGACTTCGCAGAACGTAAGAATATGCCACCGCCTTTGGAAATTAACTCTTTGTTGTAATCTTCCCAGCTAGAACGTGGTAGCGCAAATAAACGCTCACGTTCAACATAGCTAGTCGCAGCGTCAGGATTGGGATCAATAAAGATATGCATGTGGTTAAAAGCAGCAACTAAACGAGTGTGCTTAGACAACAACATGCCATTACCAAATACGTCACCCGCCATGTCGCCAACGGCTAAACAGGTGAAATCTGTTGTTTGACAGTTAACCCCCATTTCGCGGAAATGACGTTTAACAGATTCCCACGCACCACGGGCAGTAATACCCATCTTCTTGTGGTCGTAACCATTACTACCACCTGAAGCAAATGCATCGCCTAACCAGAAGTTATACTCGATAGCAATTTCGTTTGCGATATCAGAGAAGGTTGCGGTGCCCTTATCGGCTGCAACAACTAAATAGGGGTCATCCTCGTCATGTCTCACGACATTCTCTGGTGCGACGACTTCACCATTAATAATGTTATCGCTGATGTCGAGTAAGCCACGAATAAATAAGCGGTAACACGTTTGCCCTTCGGCAAAGAATGCTTCACGGTCACCATCTGTAGGTAGTTGTTTACAAACAAAGCCACCTTTAGCACCAACAGGAACAATAACGGTATTCTTAACTTGCTGAGCTTTAACGAGACCTAACACTTCAGTACGGAAATCTTCACGTCTGTCTGACCAGCGCAAACCACCACGTGCAACTTTACCGCCACGAAGGTGAACACCTTCAACGCGTGGCGAATAGACAAAGATTTCATACTTAGGCAGAGGCTTAGGCATCTCAGGGATCAATGCAGGCTCAAACTTGAATGAAATGTATGCTTTAGGTAAACCCGCTTCAGCTAGCTGATAGAAGTTAGTACGACTGGTCGCATTAATTAAATCTAAATAGCGACGAATAATCCGATCGTCATCCAGACTGGATACGTCATCAAGGCGCAGATCAATCTGTTCAATAAACTTGTTTAATGTACGAGTCTTCAACTTAGGATTGAATTTACGGATGTACATTTTAACCAGCAGGTCGGCAATTTGAGGATAGCTAGAGAAGGTTTCCTCAATATAAGCTTGGCTAAATGTAGAGTCGATTTGACGCATATATTTAGCATAAGCACGCAGCACTGACACTTCACGTCCTGTCAGACCCGTAGCAAGAACCAAACGGTTGAAACCGTCATCTTCTAGCTCTTTTTTCCACACTTGCGATAATGCTGTTTGGAAACGTTCTTGACTATCGGCTAAATCATCAGTCGCCACATTTTGCGTAGTCATCAAGAAGTCTAAGATCCAGTATGTTGCACCATCTCCCGTTTTAACTTCATATGGTCTTTCATTAATAACGCGTAGACCGAAGTTTTCAAGCATTGGTAACACATCAGAAAGGTGGATAGGCTCGTCTTTGTGGAAAAGCTTTAAACGAACCTTATTATCCTTCAACGCAGTTTCTTGTGGCTGATAGAACAACATACCTAACTTATGCTCATCATCGAGTTCTTCAAGATGTTGAATATCAACTACTGATGAGCTCGGTAATACATCTTCTTTATAGCTACGTGGAAATGCATCTACGTAACGTTTAATTAAGCCATTGCCTAACTCTTCACCTTGAGCGCTGATCACCGCGCTCGCTAGTTTGTCTTCCCAAGAGCGAGCTGCTTCTGTCAAATTATTCTCAATCGCTGCCACATCGACGTCCATATTATTATTGTCAACTTTGATGATGTAATACGTTCTTGCCAACGTAGATTCGGAGAAATATGTTGTAAACTCAACATCTTCTGTACTATTAAAGTGTTGAGCAAGAATACGTTGAGTATCTTCACGTAATTTGGTGTTGTATCTGTCTTTTGATACATAAACGAGACAAGAGAAGAAACGGCCAAAGCCATCTTTACGGACAAACAATTTAAGCTTGTCACGATCTTGCATTTCAAGCACGCCGTGTGCGATAGAGGCTAATTGCTGCACACTTGCTTGGATCAACTCATCGCGTGGTAATGTCTCAAGAATATGCATTAATGCTTTATAATCATGAGAACGCGGTGTTAGACCCGAATTGTCCAATACTCGCTGTACTTTTTCGGCTAGTAATGGAATTTCACGAGGACTACGATTATAAAGATTCGATGCGTAAAGGCCTATGAATCTATCTTCTCCAACCACATTGCCTTGTTCATCGAAACGCTTTACACCGATGTAATCGACATATGCAGGTCGATGGACGCGGCTCTTTTCGCTGCTTTTAGTCAATACTAATAAGCTGTTATCAAGGGCTTCTTTACGGGCACTCTCAGAAAAACTAGAGAGTAATAATCCCGTTTCAGTTTTAGCTTTTGAAGACTTTGTCATCAAACCTAAGCTGGTAGACTTATCAGCGACTAACTCTAAATCGCCTTCTACTCTGCGTAGATCGTATCGACGATAACCCAGTAATGTTAGGTGATGATTATTGAGATAAGATAAGAAATTCTTAGCTTCACTAAGCTCTTCTTTGGTACCAGGATAAGGACGGTCGGCTAACTCTGCAATCGTATCACTGAGTTTTAACGACATTGCTTCCCAATCATTAACGGCGGCGGCAACATCACCTATCACTGACTCGATTTCTTTAGTCAGGGCTTTAATATCATCGTCACTACTTTGTCTATCAATTTCAATTAAGAAAACAGCGACTTTATCGACATTACCCTGTTCATTTGAGCTATAGCTAACGCGGGTCACCGCGCCATCTTTACGCTCAATCGCCATCGGCGTATGCAATATCATATGTGCCGTGATGCCCAATCGATTAATAGCCATGCCAACAGAGTCAACCAAGAAAGGCATATCTGGTTGAATAATTTCAATAATAGAGTGGCTTGACTGCCAACCATGTTTGGCTTGGCTTGGATTGAAGACTCTGATGTGACCTTCCCCGACGGAGGTCTTATTCAGGGCATTCCATTGACTCAAAACAGCGCCATATAAGTCACTGTCATTGCGCGCATTGAGGTCGTCTTTCGACATATGCGCATAGAGGCAAGTAGCGAACTGTTCTACTTGTTTAGCTTGTAAATTGGGTACTTTAGCGTGAATTAGGTTGACTACATTTTCGAGCAGTACTGAAGGCATTGCATCTTTCAAGGCCATGTTGCTATTTCCTTAGGGGTCTTTGGCAGCGCTTTTTAATTTTTATGGATGCTTATCAAACGGACCTGAGCCTTTTGTGTGACCTAGGTCATAGCGCGAAGTTTATTACTAAACTCACCATATTTCGAGAACTATTTTAGTGGTACATCCTCATTGAAATTAACCTAGCAGGGATTTAATTCACACTAATGACATATCAATCGCCAATAACGTGTTTTTATGCATAAAAAAAGAGGAGCCAATGCTCCTCCTTTATCGACTCTACTTGGGCTGCCGCCAAAACATGGCTGCTATTGCCGGCAATATAATTATTGCCCCCAACATATTCACTAAAAACATGAATGTCAGTAATATTCCCATGTCCATTTGGAACTTTAGCGCCGAAAAGAACCAAGTGCTTACGCCAATTGCTAAGGTTAACCCGGTAAAAATCACTGCGCTTCCACGCTCAACCAATGCCTCATAATAGGCTTGCTGTACTGGCATGCCATCTCTTAAGCGAACCGCCATGGTCGATAAGATATAAATACCATAATCCACACCAATACCCACACCGAGTGCTATCACCGGCAAAGTGCTTACTGCCAAGCCAATATCTAATTGAGTCATCAATGCCTGCGCTAACGTAGATACCACGTATAAAGGCAAAATCACCGCAATCGTCGCTCGTAATGATCTAAAGCTAATCAAACAAAGTAAAAATACCGCGCCGTAAACATAAAGCATCATAGGCAACTGAGCTTCAGCAACCGCTTCGTTAGTGGCCGCCATCACTCCTACAGGACCTGATGCTAATTTAAATTGAATTTTATCGTTGTTCATCTGCTGCTGCAGTTGATTAACTTTAGCAATGACTACTTCAATAGTTTCAGCTTTATGATCTTTAAGAAACAAGTAAACCGGCATTACTGAGCAGTCACTATTAAGTAGACCTGAAGTTGTTGGTACACGCCCAACAGCTTGCACCAAACTCGCCGTTGTACGCGGCAGTACGCTCCATTTAGGGTTACCTTCATTAAAGCCTGCATTAACGCGCTTAGCCACAGATGCGAGACTTGCTGTTGCTTCAACTCCTGGGGTATTACTGATTTGCCATTCAAAATCATCAATTTGAGTCAACACAGAATGATAAGTACAAGCTTCTGGGAATGCTTCAACAATAATCGTCATTACATCTGTGGTAATTGAAAACTTATCGGTAATAAAGAAGGTATCTTGGTTATATCTAGAATCAAGATGTAGCGCTGGTGCACCGCCTTGCAAATCACCAATCTTCATGTTGTTGGCCTGTTGAAGCCCTACGCCATAAAGGATCCCAGTTACAATCAACACCCACACCGCATATTTTGGCGTTGCAAATTTTGATAGTGTTAACCAGATTTTACTTGGAGTGTCACCTTGCTTGTCCTTGTTTGGCGTTACCCTGGTATAAGAGATAAGCAGCGGCAACAACATCAGGTTAGTCAAGATAATCACTGCCACCCCTAAAGATGCAGAAATCGCTAATTCTCTAATAATGCCAATATCAATGGCGAGTAGGGTCATAAAACCTATGGTGTCAGACAACAGTGCTACGCCACCTGGGATTAACAAACTTCTAAATGCCAATGCTGCTGCGGCCTTAGTCGTTTGACCGTCGGTCACTCGCCGTTTAACGGCGTTAATCATCTGGACGCTGTGGCTGACACCAATGGCAAAGACCAAAAATGGGATCAGTATCGACATAGGATCTAAACCAAAGCCGACCACGGTTAACAGACCTAATTGCCAAATAACCGCGATTAAGCTACACACTAACGGTAAAATGGTTAGCGCAACAGATTTAGAGAAGAAGTAAACCATCACAGCGGTGACCAAAATAGCGATTAAGAAAAATAACAGTACGCCTTTAGCACCGTCCGCCACATCTCCAGCCATTTTAGCAAATCCGATAATATGAACTTTGATTTCATCGGTTTCGTATTGTTCACGTAATTCTTTTTCAAGTTGCTCAGCAAAGGCTAAGGTATCAAGCGCTTCGCCTGTTTGCGGATCAAAATCCATCAGCTGTGCACTAACCATTGCAGCAGAATAATCTTCAGCGATTAATCGTCCAACAATACCGGCCTTCTCGATATTGCCGCGAACGACTTTTAAGCCCTGCTCTGTAGTAGAAAAGTCAGCGGGGATCACTGGCCCACCGGCAAATCCATCTTCCACTACCTCGGTAAATCTTGTTGAAGGCGAAAACAGAGATTTAACTTGTGCTCGGTCTACACCAGGAATAAAAAATAACTGGTCGTGTACGTTCTTTAATGCATCGAAAAAGTTGGGGTTAAAGATATTACCGCTGGTATCTTCAACCGCCACCATAATGCTATTTGCACCACCAAATTGCTTTTGATGCTTTAAATAAGTTTGCATGTAGCTATGGTTAAGCGGAATGTTCTTTACAAATGCCGCATCCATTTTCAGATTACTTGCTTGTAACCCTAAAAAAACCGTCGCGATCGCAAATAGAAATATGACAAAAGCTCTATGACGGAATAGATAAGATTCGAATCCATTAACTAATTTATCTAACATAGTAAGGTCCTATTATTTTTGTTCTAATTTGATGAGACCTTTATTACCGGCAACCCATAAGTTCCCTTCTGAGTCCTCGGCAATAGCGACCAAGTTTTCACCTTGTCGTTGCTCTACCAGCTGGCTGTCACCCTTTACGGAAATGTCGATAATGACACCAGCATTCCCCACAACCCGCAACGTATCCTCTCCGATTTTAAAGCCAGCATTAATGGTTGAGTCCACTGGTAAAGGCACTTTTTGCCAATTGACTAAGCTAAAATCAGAAGAAAAGACATTACCTCTAAGACCCATAACAAAAACGTTATTGCCTACTACGGCAGCGTTAAACAATGAACCTTCATAAATAAAGTCCTGTTTTTCCCAGCTGTATCCACGATCGGTCGATGTTGCAACCAAGCCAAGCTCACCGACCATAATCAAGGTGTCATCTGTTGCAGGAATAATTCGATTAAAGTGAGGCAGCAATGCACTGCGCTCAGAAAGATAGAGTGCTTCATCTTCTGCTTTTAACTCTTCAAGATAAGCCACATCCTCTTCAAAGAGTAATTCTTGATGATATTCACTATTCCAGGTCTCACCGCCATCTAATGTACGATAAAACAATCCATAAGCCCCTATCGCTACCCCTTCTTGTTCATTAAAAAATAAGATATCTAAAAAAGGTTTCTCAATCTTTTCTGACTGCATCTGTAACGTCCAAGACAGCCCTGCATCTTGAGTATGGAGAATGGTTGCGTCATGGCCGACCGCCCATCCCTTATTAGGCGTAATAAAAAAGGTTTTAGTCAATAAGACATTCGTTGGCGTACTAACTTGTTTCCAACTGTCTTGATAAACAAAGGCATGTCCTCGTTCGCCCACGGCAACCAAAGTTTTTTGATTATTTACGATATCTAAAACGAGAGAGTTTGCTGCAAGAGGTTGAATTTGTTGTTCTAACTTATTCTCTTGAGCCAATACGTAACTAGGCTGAATAAGACTTAATACACTCAATGCTGAGATAAATCGAAGCATGCTAAACGACATACAAACTTCCTTTAAATAGAGAGGGGCTTGCGCCCCTCTATTTTTGGGGTTAACGAATACCTGCGCGGCGCAATGCTGCTGGTGTGAAATTAGCTTCACTTAGCTTGGCATCGAAATCGTACATACGTCCTTCGTTATCTAGACCCATTGCAATATAACGACGTGATTGCAAATCGTGGAATACTTCTAAGGTACTCCACTGGGTAGGCACTTCGTAATAATTCAATCCATGAGCGACGGCTACACGATAAAGTTCATCACGATTATCATAAAGATCGGCAACAGAAACCTGCCATGAATCTTCATCGATATAGAAAGTACGAGCCTTATAGATATGACGCATGCCGTCCTTAAGCGTTGCTTTCACTACCCAAACACGATGCTTTTCATAACGGACAAACTCAGGATTGATATGACCCGGTGTAATGATTTGCTCATATTCAAGCTTGTCTGAGTGCAGCTTGTAGTCGTTATATGGGATATAAAGCTCCTGCTTACCCGCTAACTCCCAGTTGTATCGTACAGGCGAGCCGTTAAACATATCGAAATCATCTGTGGTTCTCAGGCCGTCAGACACGGTGCCAGGGGTATCAAAAGCAACGTTTGGCGCCTTACGTACTCGGCGTTGTCCGGTATTGTATGTCCAGGCTTGACGAGGCAGTTTTTCTTGATCCATTGTTTCTTTAACCAGTAACGCTGTCCCCGCTAAACGCGCCGGCTGAGTCACAACTTGTTTAAAGAAGAACAGAGTATTGTCTTTAGAAAGCTTATCTAGGGTCATTTCAGGGCGAGAATACTGAAAACGGATCTCTTCAGCAGTTTCAACCAAGGTATAACTCCCGCCAGCAGTCGGAGCCGCTTGACTACGAGAGGTTTTAATGTCGACGCCACGGAAACGAAGTACATGGTTCCAAATCACTTCTAGGCCATTTTCAGGCATAGGAAAAGGAATACCGACCGAGGCGCCAGTAATACCATTACCGCCGTCAATTAACTCGGCTCGGGTTGCATTATCTTTAGTCGCATCATATACAAACTGAGGTACAGATGCTGAGCGACGTGTTTGGTAAACATTCATCTTGAATGTTTCTGGGTAGAGTTCAAACAGCTTTATCTGACCATCAGATAGAAATTCTTTGTACTGATCTTTATTAGCATTAGTAATCGTAAATTCAATCTTGTCGCTTGGGAAAGGATCAGGGTGATGCATTCCCTTACTGTAACCCGCTACAGGTTTAGTTATACCACCATCCCACGCAGGAATAGAGCCGTCAGCGTTACCCGCTTTCTCACCACCTAACGGGGTCAATTCTGTGCCTAATTTTGCTGCATCTGCTTCAGAAACTTTAGCCAAAGCACTGGGTGCGCTTAAAGCAAACATCACTGCTACAGGCAATATCGCAAGTTTATTCATTGTTATTGTCCTTGTGATTAGATTGAATACTTAATGTTGAACGAAACATAATCTCGGTCAGCCATTGAATTTGTCGTCCCTACCCCACCAAAGAAGGTGTTGTAAGAGATATCAGCGCCCCAACGACTTTGATAGTCAAAGTTAACGCCTAAAGCCACTGATTTTTTGCCTTCTGTAAACAGGAACATAGGATCTGGCGTGATACCATCAACGTCGTGAGAGAAAATCACTCTTGGCGCAATGTTCACACCGCCCCAGACATTGTTGTAGTCAGCTTTTGCAACGAGGCGATAACCCCAGGCAAAATCAGTTGGGAAAGGATTCGTTTCAGGCCCGTTATGAACCGCCTCAATGATCCCCGGCATGTCAGGGTTACCACCTGAACGAGCAGTTCCTGGACCATTTAGACGCAGCTCATCATGGCTTGGCATATCATGGATCCACACGCCGCCGATTTCTGCCAGCATGGTCAGGTTATCGGTTCCGAAAGTGGGGCCAAATAGATGAGTAAATGTCGTCTGTGCTTGAGTGGTATCTAAACGAATAAAGCCTTCAGCATATTCACCCGGTCCGTAGTTTTCAACTTGTGAAATGCCATCGAAATCGGGACGAATTCCCGCATTGGCTAGTTGTTGTGGCATGGCGGCAAAAAGTAATTCGACATCATCAATCTGTAACGGTTCATCCAAACGATGGGCAATTTCACCCGCAACGGAAGTGTCACCGACTAACGTATTAAAACTCACACCCATCAACTGAATATCTTCAGGGTAAACAATCTGTGCTTTTGAGAACGTCTCAAGTGCTAACAGATCTTCACGCGTCATGGCTTCACCAGACTGTGCTTTGCCACCAAGACGTTGTAAATCGCGAGCTATTGCATCATCGTTAAAGTTTGCCGTAGTACCACTAATAAGTGGACGACGGCTATGGTAGTTCATGTAGTACAAACCAAACTCAGTTTCACCCAACTCCGGTGAGTAATAACCGAGCTTTACCCCCCACTGGCCATCATCACTTGCCGATGCAGGATCTTCGACTAACGTTGCTTTTGTTGGATAAGCCAGTGCAAGTTTAGCCAAATCTGCGGGATCAACAGCAGCAGAACCGACCATACCAACAAGGGTATTGTATTCAGACAACAAGAAGTCGAGATCCATATCTGGGTTTGCGTTAAAACCTAGCTGCGCATTCTGGTAATAACCACCATAACCTGCAAAGTCATTAGTCGAAAAGAATGAACCAGGTGTTGGAACCCAAACAGGCTCCCAATCATATTGGTAGAAACCTTCAACAGATAAATTGTCAGTCACGCCAAATGACGCCCAAACCATACCTTGTGGTCTAAAGGCTTCTTTAAGTTCTGCGCCT
The DNA here is from genome assembly GCF_052977045.1 of Shewanella sp. 125m-7. Taxonomy (NCBI): domain Bacteria; kingdom Pseudomonadati; phylum Pseudomonadota; class Gammaproteobacteria; order Alteromonadales; family Shewanellaceae; genus Shewanella; species Shewanella sp. 125m-7. Next base: position 67,101 of record NZ_JBRILQ010000009.1, on the reverse strand, counting down.
GGTGCATTAAGAATATTTAAATCAACTGGATTGATGACACCAATTCCGTGTGCAATCAGTGTGCTTTCTCCCCAAGAGACAACTTGATTACCTACACGAATGGTCAGTGGGTTTGCACCATCGTTAAAGTCAAAGTCAGCATAAACAAAAGCATCTAGTAGACGTATATCTTTACACTGGACTTCTGAAGCTTTTTTATCTTCACAAGGATCGTACTCTTTGCCTGTTAATGGATTGCTATAGCCATAGTCTCCATCATTTGCCTTACGATCGTAAAAATACATACCACGAGCAAATACACCGAAATTCTTATACTTTAAAGAAAGCTCATGTAGTCCTTTAACAATCTCTGAAGTCGTATCACCTTGCGTATATAGCAGATCGGCTAAATCACCGTTACTCGAATAAGAACCAGGTTGCGCCCAAATCTCAGCGGCGCTGTATTTGGTGTTACCGAATGCTGAATAGCCAGACCAATCAAATTGTGGATGATTCACCTTACCGATTTGATTATCCCAATCTCGACCTTCTGTTCGCCAACTTGCACCAGCAGTCCATGTTGAATCGAATGTTCCTTCTACTTCTCCCCAATTAAATGAGACCGCATTGGCCTGATTTGTTATGCCAAAACCGAGCGCCGCGACTATCCCCAAAGCAAGCGTCGACTTATTTAAGCCGTTTTTAACCTTTTTCATTTTAGCTTCTCTCCGTAACCTGCTGGATTCTTTTGTTATAGGAATTGTTAACCAACATGCTGTTAGCTTACAGGTAACACTATTGTTACAGCAATTTTACGAGGCGAGCAAGGTTGAAACATGGAAAATCTTCAAAAGATTTCGTCACTTAAGAGAGAGATTGATGCGGATTGTGAAGGGTGTATTTAAATCAGCATGAGGTAATCTTAGCTAGCAGGGGATGTAGACTAATAAGCGTTTTAATTACAGACACTTACTAGTTCTACTTGAACAAAAGCCTTTTCGTTTAAAGTAATCGTCCGTTTGAAGTAATTACTCTAATTAATTCTAAGGCTAATTAGATTCCCGTGAGCATCGACTGTCATTGCGAAATACGCTTTTATACCACTACTTGTTAAGAAAGGTCGAAAGTGCCTTGCGTTAATCCAAAGCGTACGTCCTTTAACATCAACGACTTCAACCTTATTGACTTCGCCTCTATAGTAAGGAAGAAATTCTTGATAACTAACGTTAAGTGGGAACTGGAATACTTGATGTGATGTCGGCACTGTAAAACTCTCATGAAATATTTGGGCCTCATCCATTGGTTAGATAATGAATGAGGCTCGTAGACAAATTTATATTTTACGCTAACGCCTTAGTGACTTTTTCATATAAATCTTTTGATAACCCATCAATGCACAAAATGCGTTGAAGTTCATTTTTCATTAATCCCTGCCTAGTCGCATCAAACTTCTTAAACTGAATGAGGGGCGTAATAATCCGAGCGGCAACTTGAGGGTTAAGCGTATTCAACTTGATAATCGCATCGGTTAGGAACCGATAGCCTGCACCATCTAGTCGATGAAACTCAAATGTATTCCCAGCTGCAAATGTACCAATCAGTGATCGAACTCGATTAGGGTTATTGAAGCTAAACGCTTGATGCTCAAACAAGGTAATTAATCTATCGATACAGTCGTTACTGGCTAAACAAGCCTGTAATACCAGCCATTTATCCATAACTAACGGAGTATTAAGCCATTTAGTTTCAAACTTCGCCATCACCTCATCACGGATAGGTGATGCTTCATTGTTTAGTGCCGATAATGCCCCTAAACAATCAGTCATATTTTCGGCTAACTCAAACTGAGTCTTGGCTAGGCTGCCGTAACTTTGATCGACTTTGAGCAACAAGCTCAAACACACATTCTTTAGCGAACGACTTGAGGCTTCATCCACGTCTGCTAAATCACGCACTATTGCTAAGAGCTCATCTTCACAACCAGAAGCGATTTCAAGTACCACAAACTCTCTGGCTAGCTGTAGATTGTCGAGATCGACCGATTCTTTTTGCTCAATTAGCGCATTGGCACTAGTTAATGTCAGTATTTCTGCCATCAGCGCTCTATCAAGATCTTGAGACAGGATTACGCCCTTAAATGCGTCCAAGATCCTTGGGTCTATATACATTGCCTGTTTGTTTTGCAGCTTGGCAATATTTTGCCAAACTGATTGACTAAATAACGCAACTGAAGCTTCCCATTTAGCGACTTCACTGCTAGCAAAACGCATGATATGCACCAGCTGCTCAATCGAATAATTAAACTCTAATTTAATTGGCGCAGAGAAGTTTTGTAACAAAGATGGTACCGGTTTTTGTTTCACCTCTTCGAAATTAAAGCTTTGTTTTTCTTCGGTAAAGTCTAATACTTTGCTTACAATTGATTGCCCTTCTACGCCTATAAGCTCAAGATCAAACGGAATATGTAATGGCAACTTATTGGTTTGACTAGGGGTATCTGGTGTCGATTGAGACATAGAGAGTTGATAGATTTCATTAGTCGCATCATAGGACTCTTCTACCGTTACTTGAGGCGTGCCAGCTTGACTATACCAACGTCTAAACTGAGTTAAATCAACCCCACTTGCATCTTCCATTGCAGCAACAAAATCATCACAGGTAACCGCTTGGCCGTCATGACGTTCAAAATATAGCGCCATGCCTTTTTGAAAAGCCGTCTCCCCTAAAAGCGTGTGCATCATCCTGATGACTTCAGCGCCTTTATTATAAACGGTCACGGTATAAAAGTTATTCATCTCAATAACCGACTCAGGTCTGATCGGATGCGCCATAGGGCCTGAGTCTTCAGCAAACTGTTGGTTTTTCATTACTTTGATGGCATGAATGCGATTAACAGCCCGCGAACCTAAATCAGAACTAAACTCTTGGTCTCTAAATACTGTTAAGCCTTCTTTCAAGCTTAATTGGAACCAATCACGGCACGTTACGCGATTGCCAGTCCAGTTATGAAAATATTCATGGCCAACCACAGATTCTATTCCATGGTAATCATCATCAGTCGCAGAGGCTTTATCCGCCAAAACAAACTTGGTATTGAAAACATTCAGGCCCTTATTTTCCATTGCGCCCATATTGAAAAAGTCGACGGCAACAATCATGTAAATGTCTAAGTCATACTCTAAATTGAAGCGACTTTCGTCCCAAGCCATCGACTTCTTAAGCGAATCCATTGCATGATGCGCTTTATTTAAATTACCTTTATCAACAAAAACTTGTAACTTAACATCACGACGACTACAGGTGGTAAAGCTGTCTTCTAATAGGTCAAAGTCGCCTGCAACTAACGCAAAAAGATAAGCGGGTTTTGGGAAGGGATCCTGCCACTTGGCAAAGTGACGACCATCTTGTGTATCTCCTGTTTCAACCAAGTTTCCGTTACTTAATAAATAAGGGAACGCCTGCTTGTCCGCTTCAATACGTACGGTATAAATAGCCAATACATCGGGGCGGTCCAAAAAGTACGTTATACGCCTAAAACCTTCGGCCTCACATTGAGTGCAATATGCCCCATCCGACATATATAAGCCTTCAAGGCTAGTATTTGCCTCTGGGTCTAACTTATTGGTTATCTGCAACTCAAATTCATTGAGGCTCGTGTCAACTACAAGCTCGCCACTGTGCTGCTCATACATTGCCGGCTGACCATTAATCGTAACGCTCAAAAGCTCAATGTCATCACCAACAAGCACCAATGCTTTGTGATGCTCACCTTGACGGGTCACCTTACTAGTAGCAACAACTTGAGTTTCTTTTGCAACAAGAAAAAACTGCAGTTCAATATGGCTAATTTGGAAATCTGGCGCTTGGTAGTCTTTGAGGAATTTAGCTTGTGGCTGGGACATGAATAAACCTCTAATTTATTAAATTTTAATTAAAAAAAACGCGCATTAAGCGCGTTTCTTTATTATCTCTATACGATTATTTTTGATTTTTGGCTAACTTTTCAATATCAGCTAGATCCAAAGTGATGTATGCGGTTTCATCTAAGAAAGCATCAGCAACTTCTACATCATCAGGTATATCATCAAGTGACGTCACTTTTGCTTGGCCTTCACGTACCAGTCTATCGTTAGCACGCACAAGTTGTTTCTTGTCGTTTTCATCACGTTCGGCTAAACGTTCACTCTTAACTAAAGAAACAGTTTTATCATCATGATTTTCTTTAAATTCAGCAATATCTTGGAAAATATAACCAAATTCAACATCAGACTTAATACGATCTTTATGCTTACCATCAAGACTTGTAATCAACTGCGGGTAAATTTCAGCCAAGGTGCCATATTGAGCGACAGGAACCTTGTCCCATGGCAAGGCATTTTCTTCCTCAGCTTCACCATACTCACCAGGCTCTAACGCACTTGGGAACGGAATATCTGGGGTAACACCTTTTAGCTGAGTACTACCACCGTTGATCCGGTAGAACTTTGCAATGGTATATTGCACATGCCCAATCGGTTTTTCGTACATATCATAGATACGGCCTAAGCTCTTATGCTGCTGCACAGTGCCTTTACCAAAAGTAGATTCACCTACAATTAATGCACGGTCATAATCTTGCAATGCCGCCGCAAAAATCTCCGAAGCTGATGCGCTATAACGGTCAACCATAACGGTTAATGGACCGTCATAAGTCACGCGGCCATCATTATCGCGATTTTGCGATACTCGGCCGTTTGCGTCTCGAATTTGTACTACAGGGCCTTGTTCGATAAACAAACCTGTCAGTAGAGTCGCTTCTGTTAATGCACCACCACCATTACCACGAAGGTCTATGATGATACCTTCAACGTTAGCCTCTTTTAATTCTGCCAGCTCTTTAGAGACGTCTTTCGACAAATCCATATAAAAGCCTGGGATCTGGATTACACCAACTTTACGGTTAGCGTAAGGGCCATCTGTAGGCTCAATGACTTTTGATGTTGCCGCTCTATCTTCTAGACGGATCTTATCGCGAACGATAGTCAACTCAAATGTCTTAGCATTTGTGCCACCTTTCTTAGGTAGAATTTCTAGCACAACTTTGCTGCCCTTTGGGCCTTTGATCAATTCGACAACGTCATCAAGACGCCAGCCGATAACATCAACAATGTCTTTACCTTCCTGACCAACACCAATGATCCTATCTTCTGGAGACAGTTTTTCACTCGATGCTGCAGGGCCGCCTGCGACGAGGCTCTTAATCACGGTATAGTCATCATCGACTTGAAGTACGGCGCCAATACCTTCTAGGCTCAGGTTCATTTCCATCTGGAAACGTTCTGCGTTTCTAGGTGAAAGATAACTGGTATGTGGTTCAACAGTGCGGGCAAATGCATTCATCACGCCCTGAAAAACATCTTCACTGTGAGTTTGGCTTAAACGCTTAATTGAATTGTTATAGCGTTTCTCAAGGACTTCAACAATTTCATCCCAGTTCTTTCCCGTTAAGGAAAGGTTTAACGCGTCATACTTAACACGTTGGCGCCACAATTCGTTCAATTCAGCTTGGTTTTTTGGCCAGTTTGCGTCCTTACGATCGTATTCATACTTATCGCCAGGCAGATCAAAAGTCATTTCTTCATCAAGTAACGACAACGCATAGGCAAATCGTTCATAACGGCGCTTCTGAACCAACTCAAACATTTTATAAGCTTGATCTAGGTTACCGCTTTTCAACATATCATCAAATTCGGTTGTATAACCTTTGAAGCTGTCGACATCAGATTGCAGCAAAACATTCTTGCGATAATCTAATTGCTTTAAATAGCGATTGAATACCTGTTCAGAGAAAGCATCATCCATATCAAAGCGATGATAGTGTGAACGAGTGAAAAGCCCTGTCACACGCTTACTGGCAACTTGGTGCTGAGGCTCTTGCTTAAGAGCGGGCAACTCGCTGAATTGAATAGTTGGGCTAACAGCCCATGCCGAGAATCCGACAAATATACCGGCAATAGATACTGCCAGAGAAAGTTTTCGCATCAACAAGTTACTCCTTTAGGTGCTTTTAAGCCATTACAGCAGTATGTGCTCAACTCTAACTTTAATCGTTAAACCTGAGTCTAACTGAACTTGAACATCTTCTTTTTTAATGTCCAAAATCACACCAGCGACTGGCGATCTACCTAATTTGACATTAACACGCTGATTCTGTTTCAGCTCAGCTAAAACAGCAGGGGTTAAGTTCTCAGCTACTACAGGCTCTTTTGCAGGTTTGCTGCTTTGAGCTGGCTTAGGACGTTTAGCTACAGGCTTCTTAACTGGCTTTTTTGCCACTTTAGCAGGGTTAGCCGCCTTTGCTTGCGCAACGCGCTTAGCCTTAGCTTTGTCTTGGCTTTCTTTTAGTGTAGCTGCCGCGTGGTCAATATGCTCTTGTTCGAGTTCACCACAAGCATTGCCATCTAAATCAATACGCTGTACGCCTGCTTTAACGCACTTTAAGTAGCGCCAGCTACTTGTGTATCTTCTTAACGCGATTCTGAGCTGAGTTTTACTGACTTTAGAATCATCAGCTAACCTTTCCGCTAAATCTTGAAACAACCCAATTTTTAATGGCTTAGTTTCACCTTCAGCTATAAAGCATAAAGGAAATGTTTCGTACAAATACGCAAGAATAGCGTTGGTATCGGTCAACTTTTCTGTTGATTCCATCTTTACTTCCACAGTTTAAAAAAGGGACACCACTGACAAGCACTAATGCAAGTATCAGTTAATGTGTCGTTTATATTTGTCTGATCAGAACTCAAATCACAAATGAAAAATCGTTAACATTTGTTTTTTCACTCTAAAACCAAACCTACCTTAGCAACAACAAACTACAAACTCTATCCATTCATTCGCCGAATGTAAACGGGTCTGTTTTTTTTCATTACTCAAACCGCTTATTATAGAGAGGCTTCAAATGATTGCGACCTACAATTAGCGATAATTGGTCGTAGATTAACCAAATAAGCAAATTTCGAGACTTTTAACCAAAGTTTCTATGCCTTGTTGATCAATTTCACTGAATCTTGATAACGATGGGCTATCAATATCTAGCACACCAATAACAGTTCCATTTTGTCTCAGGGGCACAACTAGCTCCGCATTACTCGCACTATCACAAGCAATGTGGCCAACAAATTGATGAACATCTCCGATCCGCTGCGTGGTATTAGTCGCAACAGCGGTACCACACACGCCCTTTCCTACGGGAATTCGCGAACAGGCTACTTTGCCTTGAAAAGGACCGAGTACCAACTGCTCATTTTTCAGCAAATAAAATCCCACCCAGTTAATATCAGTGAGGTTATCATTTAACAATGCCGAAAAATTAGCTAAAGCAGCAATGGAGTCATCCTCACCGCTTAGTAGTGCGAGAACTTGACGATTCAATATGTCATAAAAAGCGTTCACAATTAACATTCCCTAACAGTTTAATCCAGAGGCAGCGTATACAACCACAACATTCTAACAACAAACTGAGGCTATTGAACAAAGAGTTTTATTAAACGTCCTTGTTTTCAGCTTTTTTACTTAATTTCTTTGTTGCTACTTTCTTTTCTAAAGAACCACCTTTAAGTAAAGTCTGTAAGTCTTCTTTATGCTCAGCCAAGAAAAAGCTTAATTTTTCAATATTCGCTTCCTCTAAGCCCAAGTCACTCTTACTTAGGAATGGGATTAGGTTGTCAGCGATATCTAGCATCTTATCGTAGGCGTCAGCCTCCTTTTTAGATGTAAAAGTCATCTTTTCAACCCCTTCTCTAACGACTACAAATTGAGTTACAACGGCCATACCGAACCTCACACTGTTTTTATATACAGTAAAGAGTCTCATAGATTGAACTTCTTATGCAAGTTTTCTTAGATATCTGATAAACTTATCATGTTAATGGACCAATATTTTCAATTGCATACGTGAATTACAAAGCCGATAACATTTGTTTAAGGCTTATTGTGTATGCTTAGGTATAAAAACGGATGGGAATGGAAGCTGTAGATAATAGTGTTACTTTGTGTCAGTCCTGCGACTTAGTCATAAGGAAGCGCGCTCTGCCCACCGGGGTACGAGCTCTGTGTCCACGATGTCACACGCCACTTTACGATACTCCATACTGTTCAATAAACGGTATGCTAGCCCTTTGCCTAACTGCCGTTTTCTTTTATGCGCCGGCAAATCTATACCCGGTATTAGAGCTTGAGTTTCTAGGCAGTATGAGAACGACGACAGTAATTGAAGGCGCGCTCTCTGTTTATCTACAAGGTTATTGGTTAGTGGGGATCGCGGTATTAATTTCCGCAGTTGTCGCTCCAGGTTTATTGTTAATCTCAATTTTGTCTCAAATACTCATCATTAAGCTTGGGCTCCAGTCGCCAATCCTTAGAACAACGTTAAAGCAGTTGTTAAAAATTCAAGGGGTGCTCACGCAGCTGACCATGCTAGAAATTTATGTCATTAGCTTTTTAGTTGCCGCCTTTAACTTAGCCGACTTTGCCAGTGTATCTTTTGGGTTTGGCACATTTTGCTTTACCATGCTGTTTGTTATGACGTTATTTTTAATGCGAGAGTATGATTTAGAGCACATGTGGAGCTTTCTTGATGAGCACAAATGATACACCGACCCTAGGTAAAGACATTGGTTTAACATCTTGCCCAACGTGTCATAAGATAACATGTTGTAAATCCGCAACCTGTAGCCGCTGCGATGCGCCGCTTAAAGTTAGAGATTATGCCAGCGTACAAAAAAGCTGGGCACTACTGATCACTGCGGCGATTTTGCTGTTCCCTGCTAATATTTATCCCATTACGACACTCACCAATCAGGGCCGCATAACCCAAGATACCATCTTTTCAGGCATCGCTCATTTGGTAAAAACAGATATGATCCCTATTGCGATCATTTTGTTTACTGCCAGTATTCTGGTCCCTATTCTAAAAATTGTCGGGCTAACTATCTACCTCTCGGCAATCAGTTTTAAACTGCCTATATCGAAAAAGAGGCTCATGACCGGCTTTCATTTTATCGAATGGATTGGTCGCTGGTCCATGCTAGACCTATTTGTTATTTCACTCACTGTCGCCGTAGTTAATATGGGACAGTTATTAGATGCCAAGCCCGCTCCTGCGGCAACTGCATTCGCCTTAGTTATTTTACTCACGCAGCTTGCTGCAAAAGTTATAGATACCCGTTTACTCTGGGATAGATTGGAAGCTAAAGATGACTCAAGTACAAGCGCCTAAAATCGTAAAGAAAAAGTTATTTTCACCGATTTGGTTACTGCCTATCATTGCACTCGCATTAGGTGCCTGGCTCGGTGTAAAAAGCATACGAGAGTCAGGAATTGACGTTACCATTCATTTTCCTAGTGCTACCGGGATGGACATTGGTAAAACATTAGTTAAGTACCAAGGTCTTACGGTTGGTAAAGTCGTTGATATGAGTATTGATGACGACCTGCAAGGGGTAAATGTAAAAGTGGTGATGGATTATCGAGCTGCTCCTTTTATCAATCAAGGCACTAAGTTTTGGCTGGTTAAACCTAAAGCAACGATTACTGGTATAGAAGGGTTAGACACACTTTTTTCTGGAAACTACATCAGCATCCTACCCGGTAAAGGCGAGTCAAGAACCTTTTTTGAAGCAGAAACCACGGCCCCCGTCATTACCCCAGGTGAAAAAGGCCTTATCGTCCATATTACATCTGAGCAATTAGGTTCGCTTGATGTTGGTTCTCCAGTGTTTTACAGACAAATTCCTGTAGGACAAGTGGTAGGCTACCACCTTGAAGGTGCTAAACAGATCCTTGTAACCGCCTTTATTCAACAACAATATGCTGAGCTGGTAAAAGTTGATTCACAATTTTGGAATGTATCGGGGATCAGCATAGATGCGTCCCTTTCTGGAATCAAAGTCAGCAGTGAAAGCTTAGCCTCAATTCTTGCAGGTGGAATTACCTTTAGTTCACACTCTAGCTCAGAGCCTGCCGAGAATAAACATGAGTTTAGGTTATACAATAGCCAAGATGATGCTTTAGGTGGCATTCAGTTTACACTTCTGGCCAGTGGTGCAGAGTCCGTCTCTAAAAATACGGCTATCGTTTATCGTGGTATTCAAATTGGTCAAGTAACGCAGAAGTCGTTAAGTGATAAAGGCATTGTTTTAACAGCAAGAATAGACAGTACCTATCAAGAATTACTAACCGAAAGTGCAGACTTTTGGTTAGAGGGTGCAGAAATTTCACTTTCAGGTATAAAGCATCCTGAGCGATTAATAACAGGAAGTGTCATTAACTTTATACCGGGCATAGGCGCTGCTAAACAAGAGTATCAGTTATTAACTCAAGCCCCCGAGCCAAAGCATATCGATAAGCTACTCATCGCTTTACATTCAGATACCAACCCAGGCATAAGCGCCGGCGCAGAGATCCGCTACAAGCAAATTAAGATTGGTAAAGTGCTCGATAGTAAACTGAACAATAATTTCACCCAAGTTGAATATCAAGTTGAAATTGATGCTGACTTCTCGAGTCTCGTGAGTAAAAACAGTTACTTTATCGCTGAATCAGCACTTAGTATAGATGCTAGCCTAGAAGGGGTAAAAGTAACTACCCGAGACCTTAACACACTCACAAGTGGTGCGTTAAGCCTTGTTAGAGGCTCAAATAAAGCTCTCACTAAGAGTGGTGATTCGCTGTTCGTCTTCAGTAGCAATGATGAAGCGAACACCTTCTTTAGTAACCAAAACTTGATTAAAAAACGTCTAATCAATCAAGATGCTGCCGACTTATCCAAAGGTTCACCAATCTATTATAAAAAGATGCAAATTGGCTCTGTTGCCAATGTTGAGTGGCAAGCCATAGACAATAACTTTGCCATCGATATCGCTATCCAACGTGACTTTACAAGCTTACTGACTGAACGAACAGTATTTTGGCGCAACAGTGCATTATCAATCAATGCCAGTTTAAGTGGTGTAGAAATCGAAGTCGCGCCGTTAATGGGCGCGTTAAAAGGCGGGATTAGTCTTGGTCTACTTAAGACAGGGCAAGTCGCCAATGGCACAGCCCTTTATGACAACAAATTTCTTGCACTCAGTCAGGCGCGGCAGATCAGGCTCAGCTTTCCAGCAACGGTTAAGTTAGCAAGCAAGGCCTCAATTCGTTATTTGGGCCATAAAGTGGGTGAAGTTGAATCGGTAACCTTAGGCAAGGATTTAAAGCAGCTAAATGTCACAGCCTATTTATATGGTGAATATGCTGCTAACTTTAATCAACTGGACGCAGCTTACTCAATTGTTGACGCAGATATTTCTCTAGCCGGCATAAAGGCGCCAGAAACGCTCATTACTGGCCCTTATATAGAAGTTTTCCCAGGTAAAAGCATATATAAGTCGACCTCTTTTATTGGTCAAATTGAAAGACCCTTTCATAACTTAAACGATGCCCTCACCTTTAACTTAAGTAACACTACCCTAGGCTCAATTAAAGCGGGTACCGCTATTTTCTTTAGAGGGATAAAAATAGGCCAAGTCGATAGTTATGAGTTGTCTGCGCAAGGTACAGGTGTGGTTATGCAAGTTCACATCAACAACAGATATAAACACCTAGTGAACCAAACCAGCGTATTTTGGGATCTATCAGGTGTGAAAGTTGATGTCGGCTTATTTTCCGGTGCGCAAATAGAAACGGGTTCACTAGAAACTATTTTAGCGGGTGGAATTGGCGTTGCGACGCAGGCGACAACCACCGCAAACAATGTAATCTCAGCTCAACAATCCTTTATGTTGAACTCAAAAATAGATCCTGAATGGTTGAGCTGGTCTCCGGTACAAATACCCATCATCCATTAAGTGTGTGACACTATCAAGTAAATTAACGCGAGGCATTAGCCTCGCGTTTTTATCTTACCGCCTTCAATCACAGCAGAACCTATTTAGCCGTAGAACTGATAACAAACCAGTATCGCAGCGATAATCCCCGCTAAATCAGCAAATAATCCACAGGCTAGAGCATGTCTTCCATTGCGGATCCCAACCGCACCAAAATAAACCGCCAAAACATAAAAAGTCGTTTCAGTACTACCTTGTAAAATTGCCGCTAAGCGACCTGCAAAAGAATCTACCCCATAATGTTGCATGGTTTCTAGCATCATTGCCCTTGCCCCAGAGCCACTAAAAGGCTTCATGATTGCAGTAGGCATTGCATCAACAAAACGTACGTCACCACCAGCAAATGCCACTAACCCAGCTATCAGCTGTAAAAGATAATCAAGCGCGCCAGATGCTCGCAGCAATGCAATTGCCAATAACATAGCAAGCAGATAAGGGATAAGCTTTATTGATTGGGCAAAGCCGTCTTTGGCGCCTTCTATAAACTCATCATAAACAGCAACTTTTCGTATTCCAGCAACCAATACAAAGCTAAAAATAAGCAGTAATAAAATCCCGTTGCCAAGACCTGTACTCACTTCACCGATGGCCGATACAGTTAGCGTACTTAAATAAAACACCAAACCAATAATTGCAGATAAAATCGCCCCCGCGTAGCCAAGTACAACCGCATTAAGTAAAGACAGCCTTTGCACTAGGGCAACAACCGTCAAACCCGCAAGGGTCGACGCCGTTGTCGCAAGTAAAATCGGTAAGAAAATATCGGCTGGCGAAGCCGCCCCTTGTTGGGCACGATACAGAAATACCGTCACAGGTACTAAGGTAATCGAGGAGGTATTTAGGACTAGAAATAAAATCTGAGCATTGGTTGCCACGCTCTTATTAGAGTTTAGGGTTTGCAGATCTTGCATCGCTTTCAAACCTAACGGTGTGGCCGCATTATCAAGCCCCAGCATATTGGCAGTGAGATTCATGGTTACACTGCCGTAAGCCGGATGCCCTCTTGGTACTTCCGGCATCAATTTAGACAAAAGCGGCTCAAAGATTTTCGAAAACAAGGCTACAACGCCCGCTTTTTCACCAACACGCATTAACCCCATCCATAGAGACAATACGCCTACCAAGCCTAGCGCGATTTCAGCGGCTAACTTTGAACTTGAGAATATGGCACTCACACTTTCAGAAAGCACTTGAGTTTGGCCCGTAAGCACTTGCGCCAAGATCGCAATTAATGCTGTTGCAAAAAAGCCAAACCAGATCTTATTTAACACCCAAGTTCCCTCTTATCAGTTATTTAATCTGTTATAATCCCATTACTTTACCGCATTATCTTCGACATATGGCTCATTTTAATCAGAATTTTCTCGATAGCATTGAACGCGACCTCCCATCTCACCTCTCAATGGAAGACTTTATTGCCTACAGCAATAAACCACTGCGTCTTTCTATTCGGGTTAATACGCTCAAAATTAGTACCGAAAACTTTATTAATTTGATGTCAGCAAAGGGCTGGAGCTTTGATGCAATCCCTTGGTGTAACGATGGTTTTTGGATAAGCCTAAGCAATGATGTACAGCTAGGTAATACTATCGAGCACTTACAAGGCTTATTTTATATTCAAGAAGCCAGCTCAATGCTACCTCCAACAGCGCTATTTAACTCAAAACCACTAAACGAGTGTTCGCTTAATCCGTTAGCAGATACTCGCGTACTGGATATGGCGTCAGCACCGGGGTCAAAAACCACACAAATAGCCGCACTGATGAACAATCAAGGGCTATTAGTTGCAAATGAATATTCAGCAAGCCGTGTAAAAGTGTTGCACGCTAACGTTGCGAGAATGGGCGTTTCTAACTGTGCCCTCACCCATTTTGACGCGAGAGTATTCGGTGAATATCTATTCGAAACATTTGATTCGATTTTACTCGACGCGCCTTGTAGTGGCGAAGGCACCATTCGTAAAGATCCTGACGCGTTAAAAAACTGGGATAATAATGACAACAAAGGCATTGTTGCCACTCAAAAAGCCTTAATAGAATCCGCATTTCTTGCCTTAAAGCTCGGTGGTAGCCTAGTGTATTCGACCTGTGCCTTGAGCCGCCAAGAAAACCAAGACGTCTGTCATCACTTAAAGGCGACTTTTGCTGAAGCGGTAGAGTTTATGTCTTTAAATGAACTATTTCCCCATGCTGATAAGGCCTGTACCGAGGAAGGCTTTTTACATGTATGGCCACAAATTTACGATAGCGAAGGTTTCTTTGTCGCCAAAATCCGTAAAGTGTCGGCGGTACCACGTACTCTTGCTGAGCCTAAAACGCAAAAGAACTTCCCATTTTCTGCAGCAAAGACAAAACAGATTGATGAATTAACGGCGTATTTTAAAGATACCTTTGCGATAGAGTTACCCATAGATGGCACTATTATGGTTCGCGATTTAGAGTTTTGGTTATTTCCTAAAGCGGTTCTGCCGCTCATAGGTAAGATGCGCTTCCAGCGAATAGGGATCAAGCTCGCAGATGCATTGAAGAAAGGCTATAAAGTACGACATGAAGCTATCTTAGCATTGTCATCACCGACCCGATTTGAACTGAGCGACGAACAAGCTAAAGAGTTTTTAATGGGGCGTGATATCAGTGTAGCGGAAAAAGTTAAGCCTCAAGGAGAGGTCATTGTCAGCTATGCCGCTAATCCACTTGGTGTTGCCAAGCATCTAGGCAATAAACTGAAAAACAATCTTCCCCGGGACTTAGTCAAAGATAAGATTGCACTTTACCCATAGAAACACAAAAAGTTACATTTGGGTGGTGTTGACCGCAAAATAACCACCCATTATCTCTAATGCTAGTCTACACTCTATATCATTAGTCTTTAGCAGAGATGCAAACGTACCTTATTTTACCTAGCGGTAATAACAGTAGCGCACGGCTCCTAGTGAGCCATTCCCCTAGACCCAGAACAATTGGAATAGTTTTGGGTCTTTTTTTGTCTGCCATTTAACCCGCTTAAAGTGAATTAACGACCCGTTAAGCGAGCGGCATCTTTAAACAAGTTAAAGAAGTTATCAGTGGTGTATTGTGCCAAGTCTTGATACTTTTCACCTCTAAGCTCAGCGACAAACTCTGCCACATCACGCACAAATGCAGGTTGATTCTCTTTACCACGGTGAGGTACTGGCGCTAAATAAGGCGAGTCGGTTTCGACTAACAACCTCTCTTTAGGCACCTTTCTGATCACCGTTCTTAAATCACCTGCATTCTTGAAGGTCACAATACCGGATACTGAAATGTAAAAACCTAAGTCGAGAGCTTCTTTGGCCATTTCCCAACTTTCGGTAAAACAGTGTAAAACGCCGCCAACGCTATCAGCATTGCCACGCTTTAAAAAGTTAATCGTGTCTTCTCGTGCATCACGAGTATGAATAATCAAAGGTTTGTTCACTTTAACAGCCAAGTCTATTTGCTGTTCAAAGCACTGTTGCTGCAGAGCTTTAGTTTCATTAGCATAAAAGTAATCGAGACCCGTTTCACCAATCGCGATAACTTTCTCATCGCGGGCAAATCGCTCAACTTCCTCAATGTTTAAACCGTCTTGAACATCTAGTGGATGTACACCCGCTGATAAAAAGACCTCATCAAACGCTGCCATTTTCTGCTTCATATCAGTAAAGCCCTGCTGCCTAACATTGACACATAAAAAATAGGCGATATCACGCGCTTTGGCTGCGGTAATGATTTCTTGGAGTGACGCCTGATCGGGCGCAGTTTTTAGGCGGTCTAAGTGACAATGTGAATCGATAAGCACGGAGAAAATCCAACAAACAACAAAAAGGACAGCAAGTCTAACCAGCTACATGGTGCAGGTCAAATCTCCTGAGGCCAACTCTCTTGAAAGTAGTTGCTCGATATGGTGTTTATGAAAGTCAGGCTCAGACAGGATTTTAACCCCGACTCCTGCTGGACGCCCACCCGATGCGCCCAATGGGTTAATCCATATCACAGAGCCTTTAAATTCGTGATGCTGTAAGCCCCCTGGTAGTTGATAGCGAACCATGATTTCTTGTCCAAGAGTGAAAATTTCAACACTACTAATAAACATGCCAATAGGCTTGATAAAAGGCATATAGGCTCGGTAAAGCTGTTGTAAAGATTCAAATTTGACAACAAGATTAGTCATAGATTTTTATTGGCTCATTAGCTGATGATACTCGATAGTTAATCCCTCAAATAATGCTAACGAATTAACGTTTGGCATCACCGACAAGCGCGTTTCTATTAGCATCACTTTAGCGGCAAAATTCGCTAGTAGTGCTCTAGTTATCGGGTCAATATCTTGCTTTTTAACTAGAATACGATGCAGCACTAAATATAAAACGTTTAGCGCATCAGAAATTTGCTTTTCATTAACATTTATTAAACTATCACACAGGTGCCCAGACGACAAACTTTGTAGCCAACCTTTTCTATATGCGACCAACTCCTTGTCACGCCCACTTTCTACCGCAGAGAGAATAGCTAAAGGCCCACCAACTACAGGTAAACACCAAGTTAGATCCTCATCTGTTGACAGCTGATTTTTAAGCCATTCTTTCACTACGAACTTACTGGGTAACTCTAAATGCAAACGCTGACAACGGCTGCTAATGGTTGCAAGCAAACGACTGGGTGAGTTAGCTTGTAAGAACAAAATCGTGTCTTTACCTGGCTCCTCTAGCGTCTTCAGCAATGCATTCGCCGAGGCTTGATTTAAACGTTCGCTATTTAAAATCACCGCGATACGTTTACCGCCTTGCTGCGGTGTCATGGTTAGCTTTTGACAAAGAGTGCGGATTTGGTCCACTTTAATCTGTGCACCATCAGCTTCAACTCGATACAAGTCAGGATGGTTGTTCGCTTCAATAAGCTGGCATGATTTACAAAAACCGCAACTGCCTGATTGCCCTACTTGGCTGCAAAGTGCAGCCTTGGCCAGCTCCAGCGTTAATTGTTCTCCACCATAGCCAGTATCCATGCCAATAAGGTAAGCATGACCTACCCGCTTAGTTTGTAACTGCATAGAGAATGTCTTGATAATGTCTTGCAGCCAAGGAAGCAATGTCATCTTACCAACTCTGTTGCTGCAGAAGCGCGATAATGTCTTTGTGAACTTCTGCCATGCTTTGGCTTGCATCGACAATTTTTATTGAATCATCGCTATCAGCAAATGACAGAAAGGTTGCACGAGTTCGATCGAAAAATTCAATCTCTTGCTGCTCGATGCGATCTAACTCTCCACGACGCGCAGCGCGCTCTAGCCCTAGCTTAGGATCAATATCTAGATAGAGGGTTAAATCAGGTTTAAAGCCTTTAAGTGTTGCATCACTAATGGTAGAAACCAGTGGCATTAGGCCTCGACCGCCACCTTGATATGCCAGTGACGACAAATTGTGCCTATCGCCCAACACCCATTCACCTTTGGCTAACGCAGGTTTAATCACGTTTGCCACAAGTTGTGCTCTAGCGGCATAAAATAGCAGGCATTCAGCTTCATCACACAAAGGATCGGCTTCATTGGCTATTTTAACCAAATCTCGCATTTGTTCAGCCAGTGGCGTACCGCCGGGCTCGCGTGTGCAAATGGGTGCTTGGCCAGTCTGCTTTTCAATAAAATCTCTAACCAGCGCGATAGCGCTTGATTTACCCGCCCCTTCAAGTCCTTCAATCACGATAAACTTGGCAGAATTTTCGGTTTGTGTATTCATCGATTTCTCTGATATTTATTTACTGCACGGTTATGTTCGGTCAGCGTTTTCGAAAAAATATGGCTACCATCATTTCGTGACACGAAATAAAAGTAATCAACGTCAGCGGGATGCGCTGCGGCCTGTATCGCGGCTAAACTAGGCGCTGCAATAGGCGTGGGCGGTAGGCCATTAATTCTATAGGTATTAAATGCCGTAGTTTCACGTAGATCTTTACGGGTAATATTGCCCTTGTAATTATCACCCATACCATAAATAACTGTCGGATCGGTTTGTAACCGCATGCCTTTACGTAAGCGGTTAACAAATACAGCCGCAATCCAAGGGCGCTCGCTGGCTTTACCTGTCTCTTTTTCAATAATTGACGCTAATATGAGCAATTCATATGCTGACTTTAACGGTAAATTTTTCTGCCGCCCCTGCCACGCTTTCTCAAGCTCTGTCTGCATCTTCAGATAACTTTTGTTAAGTAACGCTTTATCCGTGCTTTGCGCTCGATAGTGATAAGTGTCAGGGAAGAATTTACCTTCAGGCAGCCCAGACTCGTCACCATTAGCGCGCAAAACCTGCGTAAACACATCAGGCTCTTGCAACAACCGACTTTGTTGATCTAATACCAGACGCCACTCTTTAACCGTTTGCCCTTCTAATAGTGTCACCCCGAAAGATTTTTCTTTACCACTGATAATTTTGGCCAATAAGCTATTAACCGTATCCGTTGGTAATACGTCATAAAGGCCAGAACGAATATGAGCGAGCTCAGGTTTTAGACGTACCAACCACTTAAGCTTCCATCCATCATCAATCAACTGTTCTGTTTCTAATACAGTAATGAACTGAGTAAATGTGGTGCCACGTTTCAAGGTTAGCTCTTGTGCAGAAGTCACTTGTATTGGTTGTTCGCCATAAGCTAGCAGAGTCTGATAGCCCCAATATGCCCCTATTGCGCCCAATGTTAATAATGTAAAACCGCTAGCGAGTAGACTAATTATTATTTTTTTCATAGTGTCAGACTAAGATGTTCTCTTAAACTTGATGTCCAAATTGCTCGGTCAAAGGTGAAATTGTCGATAGCAACCACGTCAACAACCTCAAAGAGGCTGTTGCTGATAAACACATGCTTAACTTGGCTTAGTTTATCGTAAGCAATATCGGTTACTTCAATCTTATGACCCATGTGTAAAAGTTGATAGATCACTTGCTCACGCATCATACCTGCTACACCCGAATAGCTTATCCTCGGTGTAACGAGCTTATCATCAAAAACAAAAAAGATATTCGCCATTGATGACTCTACAATATTTCGATTTGAATCCAGCACTAACCAGTCTTGAGAATGACTCGGTAATGCCGCAGACTTAATTAGAACTTGTTCCAAACGATTACAGTGCTTAATCCCCGCAAGCTTGGGTTGCCTACCAAGTAAGACATCTGAGCATGTTAAACTGATGCCCTGTTGTTGCCAATTTAGGTATTGTGCAGGTAACGCGCTAACAGACACAACCTCTGTCACGTTAAGCGCATTTTGTGATGCTGCTCCGTCAAAAACTACATTAGGTCTATTTAGCGGCACACTGTAGCCACGCCCGCCTGTCCCACGAGTCAACAGCAATTTAATGCAAGACTGTGGATTTACTTTTGCCAACGTAGTGAGTTGCGCGCAAAGCGCTTTTGACGGGGTCCACTGAAAACCTAAACGAAAAGCGCCTTGAGTAAGGCGCTCCATATGGGCTGAAAAAAACTGGATCTCACCTTGATTTACTCGCATTGTCGCGAATAAACCGTCACCATAAGCTAAGCCCCTATCTAGGGGATTAACGCTCATGCTGGCCTGTCCATTTATCCAAACCTCAGGCATTAGCAAAGCACGCATCAATTTCAATATCTGTTAAATGCATAATCGCTAAGATCCCTTATTATATGTTTTAAGTTTTCTTATTTTACCAATAGATGTTGTATGCGTGCCTTTAAGATATCCGTTGCGATGCGATTTTTACCACCTCGAGGCACGATAATATCGGCATACTGCTTAGATGGCTCAATAAACTGCAAGAACATTGGGCGCACAGTCTCTGTATATTGTTGCATCACTGACTCCATGGTTCTGCCACGCTCAGCCACGTCTCGAGATAAACGGCGCATAAAACAAATGTCTAGCGGCGTATCCATAAATACTGACGCGTCCATCTCTTTACGCAGAGCCGGATCGGTTAGTAGCAAGATACCTTCAAGAATAATGACTTTCTTAGGGGTCAGTGTCACTTTCTTTTCTGTTCGAGTATGATCGTTATAACTATAAACAGGCACATCAACCGCATTGCCCGCTTTAAGTTCACGTAGATGAGTACAAAGTAGTTCATGATCTAGTGCTTTTGGATGGTCATAGTTAGTCAATACACGTTGGTCCATCGACAAATGACTTTGATCGCGATAATAAGCATCTTCTGCAATCACGCCGATTTGATCTGTACCTAAATCACGGCAAAGCTCTTCATAAATCGTTTTCGCGATAAGACTTTTACCTGACGCAGATGCGCCCGCGATACCAATTACAACACAATCTTTAGAATTCATTAAACTAACCTTTACTCGTCATCAGACATGCTAATTGATACTTTAGGCTGTGCTTGACATAACGCAAGCTGTGCCCCGACCTTTCTAGCGATTTCACGATAAATACCAGCGACTTGACTCGTCTCATCAGCCACGACTGTTGGCGTACCTTTGTCAACATCTTCACGGATGTTCAATTGCAGAGGCAATTGACCAAGCAGTGGTACCTTGTAACGCGTCGCCATTTTCTGACCACCTTCAGCGCCAAATGGATGGTCTTTATGACCACATTCAGGACAAAGATGAAAGCTCATGTTTTCAACAATACCCAGTACAGGAATGTTCACTTTTTGGAACATATTCACGCCTTTCTTAGCATCTGCTAAAGCGATATCCTGCGGGGTCGTTACGATCACAGCGCCGCTAACAGGTACTTTCTGTGACAGCGTTAACTGAATGTCACCGGTTCCTGGTGGCATATCAATCACTAAATAATCCAGCTCTGGCCACTCAGTTTCAGTCAGCAACTGCACTAATGCGCCCGCCGCCATAGGACCGCGCCATACGGCCGCTTGATCGCCATCTAGCATAAAGCCTATCGATTGTGCTGCAATGCCGTGCGCTGGAGCAAATGTCATAATCTTGCCATCTGGCGAGACCGGCTTGAAATCTGCAACACCCAACATCATTGGAATCGATGGGCCGTAGATATCAGCATCTAAGATACCGACACTTGCGCCTTCTGCGGCCAATGCTAACGCTAGGTTTACAGCCGTTGTTGATTTACCTACACCACCTTTGCCCGATGCAACAGCAATGATTTGCTTAATGTTCGGCAGTGGCTCAACCGCACTAATCGCTGAAACGGTTTCAGGTTGGAAGTCAATTTCACATTCAACTTCGTCAATTGCATCCAATACAGCTAGCTCTTTAGTCACTGCCATCACGATGTCACGATACTGCGTCTGACATGGGTATGAGTAACATAGGCCAAGCTGCAGTCGCTTACCTTCAATCGCAAGCTTGGTGACCATGCCCGCGCTTAACAAACTCTTGTTCAAATATGTATCTTGAAACGTATCGAGAATCGCCAATACCGGGCTAAGTAGATCATCGTCAAGATGATAATTTGGATGAGTTGAAGACAAAATGCTGACCCCCTAAATATGATTTGCGCAATTGTACCAGATATTCTGGCAAACATTAGTCTAGATTTAATGCACTTGTGCGAGCTTTTAATGAAACTCTCTATTGGATCGGTTAGTATCTATGCCATTCTAATTAGGTTCCCAGCGATTTTGAGAAAAGATGGCAAATTCACAACGTAAAATCCTCGTCACTAGTGCACTTCCGTACGCTAACGGTCCAATCCATTTGGGTCATATGCTTGAGTATATCCAAACCGATATTTGGTCACGTTTCCAAAAGCTACGTGGGCACGAATGTCATTATATCTGCGCTGACGATGCTCACGGCACGCCAATCATGCTTAAAGCACAGCAGATGGGTATTGCACCAGAAGAGATGATTGCTCAGGTTCAAAAAGAGCATGAGAAGGATTTTGCTGACTTTAATATTCAATTTGACAACTTCCATAGCACTCACAGTGACGAAAACCGTGAGCTAGCGAGTCAAATTTATATCAAGTTACGCGACGCAGGTTATATCAAAACCAAAACGATATCTCAGCTGTTTGACCCAGAAAAGTCGATGTTTCTGCCTGATCGTTTTGTTAAAGGTACCTGCCCACGATGTAAGTCAGAAGACCAATATGGCGATAACTGCGATAATTGCGGCGCGACATACAGCACTACCGATTTGATTAATCCAAGATCAGCGGTTTCAGGTGCAACGCCAGTGATGAAAGACTCTGAACATTTCTTCTTTGACCTGCCCGCTTTTGAAGGCATGCTAAAAGAGTGGATTAATTCTGGTTCACTACAACAAGAAATGGCCAACAAACTTGGCGAATGGTTTGAGCAAGGTCTACAGCAATGGGATATTTCTCGCGATGCGCCTTACTTTGGTTTTGAGATCCCTGATGCTCCAGGTAAGTTCTTCTACGTTTGGTTAGACGCGCCAATCGGCTACATGGGTTCATTTAAAAACTTATGTGATAAGCGTGACGATCTAAACTTTGACGAGTTCTGGAGCAAAGATTCGACGGCTGAAGTGTATCACTTCATCGGTAAAGATATCGTTTACTTCCACAGCCTCTTCTGGCCTGCAATGCTTGAAGGTGCAGGCCTGCGTAAACCAACCAGTGTTTACGCACATGGCTATGTAACGGTTAATGGCGCTAAGATGTCAAAGTCTAAAGGGACCTTTATTAAGGCCCGAACTTACCTTGATAATCTCGATCCAGAATATCTACGTTACTATTACGCTGCCAAGCTAAGTAGCAGAATTGACGATCTCGATTTAAACCTTGAAGATTTCGCTCAGCGCGTAAACTCAGATTTGGTCGGTAAGCTAGTCAACCTTGCTTCACGTACAGCAGGTTTTATCTCTAAGCGTTTTGACGGCAAGCTAGCAAAAATTGCTGATACTAGCCTGACGACAAGTTTCTTAGCCAAGCAAGAGATTATTGCCAACTTCTACGAGACTCGAGAATACGGTAAAGCCATGCGCGAGATCATGGCGCTAGCCGATATTGCTAACGCATATGTTGCTGATGCAGCACCATGGCAGTTAGTAAAGGATGACGCTAAGCAAGAAGAAGCGCATCAGGTTTGTACTAACGCACTTAACCTGTTCCGTATTCTAGTGACTTACCTAAAGCCGGTATTGCCTAAGCTTGCCCAAGATGTAGAAGCCTTCTTACAGATGGAGCTGACCTGGGATAATATCGATGTTGATTTAGCGGGTCACGAAATAGCTAAGTTCAAAGCCTTAATGCAGCGCGTTGAGATGAAGAGCATTGAAGCAATTATCGAAGCGTCAAAAGAAAACCTACAAGTGGCTGCAGAGCCTGAAGTTAAAAAAGAACTTAAAACGCCGCTTGAACAAGATCCAATTAGTGAGGAAATCAGCTTTGAAGATTTCGCTAAGATAGATTTACGTATCGCGCGTATCGCCAAGGCTGAACATGTTAAAGAAGCCAACAAGCTTTTACGACTTGAGCTCGATTTAGG
This sequence comes from Shewanella sp. 125m-7, assembly GCF_052977045.1. Taxonomy (NCBI): domain Bacteria; kingdom Pseudomonadati; phylum Pseudomonadota; class Gammaproteobacteria; order Alteromonadales; family Shewanellaceae; genus Shewanella; species Shewanella sp. 125m-7. The sequence goes on along the minus strand of NZ_JBRILQ010000009.1, from coordinate 43,792 downwards.
CGGTGAAACTAAACAAGTTTTTGCCGGTATTAAGTCTGCTTATGCTCCTGAAGATCTAGAAGGCAAACTAACGGTTATGGTGGCTAACCTTGCACCGCGTCAAATGCGCTTTGGTGTATCAGAAGGCATGGTATTAGCAGCTGGCCCTGGCGGTAAAGATCTTTGGATCATGGAGCCTCATGAAGGCGCCCAGCCAGGTATGAAAGTAAAATAACGCTTATATACAGCGGGTAACCGCCAAATACCAAAAAGCCGCTTAAATAGCGGCTTTTTAATGTCTCTTGTTTAACTTTACTATTGCTAATATTTACACTGGATTCACAATATCCACAAAGTGATGCTTAATCCCAAACTGATTGGCTAAGTGTGCACCTAAGGCCTGAATACCATAAAGTTCTGTGGCATGGTGACCGGCAGCGTAATATTGAATGCCCTGCTCGATAGCGCAATGATAAGTACGCTCAGACACCTCACCACTGATAAATGCATCTATGCCCATGCTAGCAGCAATATCGATATAATCCTGAGCGCCACCAGTGCACCAAGCAACAGTGCTGACCATAGCGTCTTGTTCACCCAAATGCTGACTAGGACGATTCAGCTTATCTGAGATCTGTTGATTCAAAGCCTTGGCCGTTAGCGGGGCATCAAGTTTTCCCTGCCACATTAGTCCTTGAGCCACACCGTCAATGACCTTGGCGTCACTTATACCTAGGACTTCAGCTAGTTGTGCATTATTGCCAACAACAGGATGGGCATCTAACGGCAAATGATATCCAAACAAACTGATGTCATTGGCAAGCAATGCCTTAATGCGCTTTTGCTTCATACCCACAATAATTTCGGGCTCATTTTTCCAAAAAAAACCATGGTGAACTAAAATAGCGTCGGCATTGAGCTCAATCGCTCTGTCAATCAATGCCTGACACGCAGTCACACCAGTCACGATAGTGTTTATCTCTAACTTACCTTCGACTTGCAAACCATTGGGTGCGTAATCTTTAAAGTTAGAAATTTGTAAATAGTTTGCCAAATACTGGCCTAATTCGGTCCGAGTCATAAATCCGCCGAGAGTAGCAAAAAATGTATTTTAACTTATTGTTAAGGCAAATATACAGTTAAGTCGCATTCGATTAAAGTTGCATCATAGCTTAATCATTGCACCACTTTAACTCACTAATTGAGCAAAACATCGCAGAAGTACAGCCAGTTCCGGCTAAAATTGGACTTTACGGTACATTAAACGATAAAATCACTACAAGCCTTCAAATACACACAAAAATAAACAGGTTATTATTATGTCAAAACTGACCAAAGAAGAAGTTATCAGCTCACTTGAGACAGCATTAACTCAGCGTGATGGCCAAGCTGTTAAAATTGAACAGAAAGGTAGCTGGTACAAAATCGATGGCGGTAAGTCTTTACGCTTTAGTGATTTAGAAGCAATGTTAGCGGAGTTCGGTGGCGATAGCGCACCCGTTGAAGCGACAACTGAGAAAAAAGCTGTAGTCGCCAAAAAGCCTGCGGTTAAAAAGGCTCCGGCTAAGAAAGCCGCTGCGCCTGCAGCTAAAAGCAGTGTTAATCAAGGTGGTAAAACGCCTAAAGAGCTTTGGCGTGAAAAGCTAGCGGGTAAAGGTCAATTACCTCGCGGTTTCTAAACCTCTATCGTTTAAAAGCTATCTTAGCCATTTAACATTTTCAGGCTTGGATAAATAAAAAACTCCGTCACTTTTATAAAGTCACGGAGTTTTTTATTATTTCATGTAATGCCCATCTTACGTCGTGAACAACTCTATCGACACTGCTGACTCTGACACATTTTTATCTATCGCTTAATAATACCAATCACATCTTCAATACGATTGGTATAACCCCTATTAGGTGGAAAATACGGTGCAAGAAAACAAGCTGCTAATATCAATTCGGGATCTATATTGGGTAGCAAGAGCATTAATGGCCACCTGTTGTCATAACACTCACTCGATATCTTACTCATGGATTTCTTGCCCATAGGAGCCTTGCCCATGAAAGTATGCTGTACTATATTTATTTAGATTTTTATAAGGCTTTTATCTTCGAGCAGCATCATAAATTTGACAATAGGATAAGCAATTATGCAACAACCTAAACAATTGCCTCAAGCAGATTGGTTGGATCACTTCGTTACCTTCAGCAATGGTAATAAAGGCCGTTTGATGACGATAGAAGCGATAGGCATGGCCGCGGGTGAACAACCTCTCGCAGATGCTTCGCCTCTATTAGCCATTGATTATGATCCTGTAAATAAAGGAAACAAGCTTACGATTAGCACAGGTAAGAATGCTATCGATTACAGCCATACAATTAGTGATCCAAAGGTGATATGGCAACAACAAGATGAAAATGGCAAAGTGATTTCACTGGAAATTATAAACGTGTCGAATACCAGTACAATCATTACTTTTAACTCTTAATGTTTGTCACATGTGATAAGAATACAACTCGGTAGCCCTGTTATCGTTTTTGGCGCAAGTTTCGCTATGATTCAATATTTATAATGGTTCTAACCGCTAGCTTAGCGGTCTTTATCCACAATAAGTGCTGAACCATAGCGACCCAGCATCACTATCAATCCTCCTTATTATTCAATGCAATTAGCCCCCTGTTTAATGATATTTTCAGCCAATGAAACATGCGCTTATTAATAGTTTAAAGCGTAAATGCTCGTTGTTCCGCTGACTTCATTACCAATAACGAGTAAAGGCTCTGTCGTTGGGCTATTTTTAGCAGCAATGAACTTCATTCCTTCAGGCCCTAAATCGCCTGCTAAGGTCGCATCACCTAACACGTCGCCAGTATCGGTATTAATTTCAAAATCTGCACTAAAGTCTCGGTTGATCTCATAATCAACAAAATTGACAGCAAAAGGATTGCTTATATCGTAGATCATAAAGCCGCCGGTGCGCTCAAGACCAATAAAGGCGTAATGCTTATCAGCAATCTTGCCAACAGCTAGTGCTTCAGGCTCTCCGGCTTTATCGTCACTACGGCTATCACCCTTGTTCTTATCATTATTGTTATTAAACTGGTTTCCAAGCGTGGCAGCAGTAATCCTTGAAAAGTCAGATCCTGAGTCAAAAACTTGATTACCTTGCTCATCCCAAATAGAGAAAGAGCGTGCACCATAACTAATGATTTGATCCATATCTCCATCGTTATCATTATCCCCCATACTTGTGGTGACTTTTAACCGACCCAACTGAGTTTTGTCTTGTGCAGCTAGTAACTGCGGATGTGCAGCGTCAAGTATTAAATCGTCTGCTCGTGCTTCTTCAGAAAAACCATCATAATCTCGTGCATCGCCTTCATTCGCAGTGACGATAAAATTACTGCCTTTCCATTGATAACTCTGAATGGTGTCTGGCTGGTACATGCCATACACATCTTCATAGGCGACAAAATTAACTTGACTATCTTTATCGCTGGCATCAATTTTATTCTGAGTAAGACCATAATGCTTCAGTCCAAGCGGTAATAATGACTCAATGACTTTGTTGTTTAAATCAATCACTGCAATGGCATTATTTTCCTGCAACGACACATACGCTTTAGTATTATCTTCGCTTACAGCAATATATTCTGGCTCAAGATCTTGAGCGATACTCGCCCCGGGTCCATTCACTTTAATTAATGGACTCACTTCATCTTCTCTCAAAGCGCCAACATTAAACGCTGTAAAGCCCATTTCTGTCGCTGTAGCTTCAGGAGTGCCATCTTTGATTTCAATCACTGAAATGCTGCCTTCAGGATCGACATTATACGCTGAATTAGGCTCACCTTCGTTAGCCACTAACAGCAATGACCCGTCTCGATTAAAAACGACATTATCAGGCAGGTAACCAACCTCAACCTGCTGTATTAATTGAGCTTCACCACTAGTGTCTAAACGGTAAAATGCAATATAACCACGGCCTTGTTTGCTATTACCTTTAGTATCTGAACGCTCAATTGCTACAGCAAGTAGATCGTCATATACACTTAAACTATTTACACCACCTAAACCCTGTAAGTTTAAGTCTGCATTAACATCTATCTCTGTAAGCTTACTGACATTATTGAGCGCTAGAGCGCCTGAATCAGTCACTGCATTATCTAAATTAAGGCTCGAAGCATCTAATACATCGACTTTTCCGCTTTTAGCGTTCACGACAAAGATGCGTTTTGAGTCCACATGGAAATCAACAATCTCTGCAGCACTTAATCCGTAAATATGACTCTGATAGCGGCCAATCAACTCTGCGGTTAGCCCCCCTTGAGAGCCATTGGTACTTTCCTTACAAAGATACTGAGTTTGAGTCGTATCGGTCTCGCTGTCATCTAACATACCATTTGAATTTGAATCTAATCCTGTGGTCAGCATTTGTCCGCCTAATGGACATTCGTCATTGTCTAGTGCAAGTTCTGAGACTGACACGAGCGCATTCATCCCATCTTGGCCAGCCGCGCCCTGATCACCATCATCACTACAAGCGCTAACCCAACAAGCTGCAAGTAAAGCGGGAAGCAGCTTAAATTGATTATTCATTATTATTCCTTTCATCCATCTTCAGGGTAAGAAAGTCGGCGTTATCGACGACTTGTAAACACAAGCATTGTTTAAAGCCCCAATTTAGGTCTAACAAAAGACGCAAAGATGACAGATAAAAGACATTTTTGAGACAATCTTTAACGGAAAATAAAAGTACTAGTTAGCGAAATGAGATACTGGATAAGACAAAGATGTTTGCTTACAAATTGCCTGCTCTAATGCTGAAGATAAAGCTCAACAAGGATTGATTATTAAGTTTAAAGCGCTAAGATATTTATATCTGACACCTAGAAACATTTGAGGTGTTCCTTTCATTCGCTAAATCTGTAATCCGCAGCTATTTAGTCGGCAATGTAAGCACCACCAGACCAAACACAGTTCAGCACCAGATTGGGATTTCTCTGCAAACTCTTTTGCCCTCCCCTATATAGCAAAGCTGTAATAGATAACCATAAAGCCTACTATTCGTAGGTTGCACCATTATGTTGAGGTACCGTTGAAAAACTCACCCGCGAAATTAGATGTTAACAAGCACCCATTTGGCGCAAGTTTGGCGTTGCTGATCCCGATGCTGTCCGCAATAGTGGCAATTACTCCACTTGCAATCGATATGTACTTGCCAGCCATGGCGACACTGGCCGCGAGCTTCAGTACCGATATTACAATTGTGCAGCAATCATTAAGCTTATATTTAGCCGGTTATGCATTGGGTATGCTGTGCTTTGGTCCGCTTGCAGACAAATTCGGCCGTAAACGATTGGTTCTATTAGGGTTAACGGGTTTTATGCTTACAAGCTTAGGTCTCGCGTTTGTAACCACAATTGAAAGCTTTTTAACATTGCGCTTCGCTCAAGCGTTTATTGGCGCATCGGCAACTGTCGTCGTACCTGGTTATATCAAAGAACTCTATGGAAAAAACACCGCAAAGGGTATGTCTTATATCAGTTTAATCATGATGTTAGCCCCTTTAATAGCACCTAGTATTGGTAGCTTGATTTTAGAGCTAGGAGAGTGGCAACTTATCTTTTTCATCTTGGCATTCTACGCCTTTATCTTACTTATATTGGTCAGCTTAAAGCTCAAAATGCCCAGTGATAAAGATACCGTCAGTCGTAGTGAACAATCCTTTTTTGGTGCTTATGCCACTGTGTTTACCAAAAAAGGCGTTAAATTAAATATCGCTAGTGGTGTATTAACTTCTTTCGCTTTTTTCTGTTATTTAACCGCATCGCCATTTGTATATATGGAAGTGTTTAACTTAGATAAATCTCTTTTTGCCATCTTGTTTAGTACCAACGTCGGTGCATTAATGTTAGCCAATGTTGTCAATAGTCGAATCGTTAGTCGTTACGGTTCAAAGCGTATGCTGAAAGTATCGACATTTTTTGGTGCCATCGCTGGTATCGCATTGTTAACGGTTAACTTATTATCGCTAAACTACGTATTTACCGTGATCATGCTTTTACCGCTAATGGCTTGCCTAGGTGTGATGTCGGTTAACGCAGATGCCATAGTGCTAATGAAATTCCAGAAGGAAACTGGCACCGCAACGGCGGTTATTGGCACTCTACGCTTTGGGTTTGGTGCCTTAGCGGGCCCACTTCTCGCCTTGTTTTATACTGGAACAGCGGTACCGTTTTCAGCATTGATGTTATCTGCTGTCCTCTTAGTCGGTTTGTGTCAATTTCTTAGCCGCCACGAGCCTGCAACCATTGTGGAGTAACTAGCGTAAAGCAACGACATACTTGGATATGTATCTGACATCAGGACTCGTTAACAATGATAGCTTTAGCTAACCAAGCTTTGTATTTAAATGCAAAGCTTGGTTTTATGGCGAAGTGAGTTTGTTCATTAAAGCACCTGCTAGTCATAGTTAAACCGCTTGCCATCTTTTAAATCAATTGGTTATCTCGCCCATCTTGCCATAACTCTTCATTGTTTTTAGCCATTATGTTGTTTGTCATATTGAAAATTCTTCATTAAGAACAGTTTTTCCATTAAATCGCTTGTAATAAATCAACAGTTTTATATGATGAAAATACACTCGAACAGGGTGTTTGCTGAACAATAAATTGATAGAAATTAATCTTTATCAAAGAGTTTGGCATTTCGCGAGCAAAGATTACCATCTGAGCTTAACTATCAGAGCGATTACCGTCGCTGTATCGAGATACTGCATACCGTCGCGGTAACTTAAGAGGAAGTATTATGGAGAAGTTATCTGGCGCCAGTATGGTTGTCCGTTCTCTTATTGATGAAGGTGTAAAACATATTTTTGGCTATCCAGGCGGATCTGTTCTGGATATCTATGACGCTCTGCACGAAAAGTCCACTATCGAACATATTCTAGTCCGTCACGAGCAAGCTGCAGTCCACATGGCTGATGGTTACGCACGTGCAACCGGTGAAGTCGGTGTTGTGCTTGTCACCTCGGGCCCTGGGGCCACGAATACCATTACAGGTATCGCAACAGCTTATATGGACTCAATTCCATTAGTCGTCATTTCAGGCCAGGTACCGAGCAATCTCATTGGTAATGATGCATTCCAAGAATGCGACATGATTGGTATCTCGCGCCCAGTGGTTAAACACAGCTTTTTGGTAACCGATCCAAGAGATATTCCTGCCATCATCAAGAAAGCATTTTATATTGCAGCAAGTGGCCGACCAGGCCCCGTTGTTGTTGATGTGCCCAAAGACTGTATGAACCCGGCTATTTTGCATGATTATCAATATCCTGAAGATATCAGCATGCGCTCATATAACCCAACGACAACAGGACATAAAGGCCAGATCCGTCGAGGCCTACAAGCGCTACTTGAGGCTAAGAAACCAGTACTTTATGTCGGTGGTGGTGCCGTTATTTCTGCTTGTGACGCTCAAATTTTAGCGTTATCAGAAAAGCTTGGCATCCCGGTCGTTAGTACATTAATGGGGTTAGGTGCATTTCCTGGAACCCATAAAAACAGTGTCGGTATGCTTGGTATGCATGGCTGCTACGAAGCCAATATGACCATGCATAACAGCGACCTTATCTTTGGTATTGGCGTGCGTTTTGATGATCGTACAACCAATAATGTAGATAAATATTGTCCAAATGCCAAAATCTTACACATCGATATTGACCCCTCCTCTATCTCAAAAACGATTCGGGTCGACATTCCTATCGTAGGCTCTGCTGAAAAAATCTTAGACGATATGCTTAAGCAAATCGAAGCCAATGACTATGGCATTGAAGACCCAAGTGCAAATGATGAGTGGTGGAGCGATATTGCTAAGTGGCGGGCACGAGACAGCCTCAAATACACCACTAATGATAAAAAAATCAAACCGCAACAGGTCATCGAAGCGGTACATAAGCTAACAAATGGTGATGCCTATGTCGCATCGGACGTGGGGCAGCATCAAATGTTTGCCGCTCTTTATTACCCATTCAACAAGCCACGTCGCTGGATAAACTCCGGTGGTCTTGGCACTATGGGCTTTGGTTTACCTGCTGCATTAGGCGTGAAACTGGCGATGCCTGACGAAACCGTTATCTGCGTCACTGGTGACGGTTCAATTCAGATGAATATTCAGGAGCTTTCCACCGCACTGCAATATGATATTCCGGTGATTATTATTAACCTAAACAATCACTTTTTGGGTATGGTTAAGCAGTGGCAGGATATGATCTATGCAGGCCGTCACTCACAGTCTTACATGGATTCGGTGCCTGATTTTGCCAAGATCTCTGAAGCGTACGGCCATGTAGGCATGACCATTAGTGATCCAGCTGAGCTAGAAGCTGCTCTTGAAAAAGCGCTCAGCATGAAAGACAAACTGGTCTTTATGGATATTCATGTCGATGAGACCGAGCACGTTCACCCAATGCAGATCCGTGGTGGCGCAATGAATGAAATGTGGCTAAGTAAAACGGAGAAAAGCTAATGCGTCGAATTATATGTGTATTACTTGAGAACCAATCCGGCGCCCTTTCACGCGTTGTAGGACTATTTTCACAGCGCGGATACAATATTGAGACCCTAACGGTCGCGCCAACAGAAGACAAAACCTTGTCAAGATTGACCGTTACTGTAAATGCTGACGAATATGTACTCGAGCAAATAGAGAAGCAGTTACATAAGCTTATTGATGTACTTAAAGTCTCTAACATTACCGAATCAGCACATGTCGAGCGTGAACTGGCATTGATAAAGGTAAAGGCGCACGGTGACAACCGTGAAGAAGTGAAACGATTAGCCGATATTTTCCGCGGCCAAATTGTTGATGTCACTCAAAGTCTTTATACTGTGCAATTAATTGGTACAACAGAAAAACTTGATGCTTGTATTGCGGCACTTGCAGATGTGACCAAGGTGGTTGAGATCTCTCGCTCAGGTGTTGTCGGTCTTGCCCGCGGTGAAAAGGCGATGAAAGCATAGTCTGTGTTCATTTTTAGTGACTAAATGCATCACCCAATAGTAAAAGGGAGCCAATTGGCTCCCTTTTTAAATGCAGTTATAGGATGTGACCTATTGAGTAGGCTATATGAGTTCGCACGATTACTCTGCGTCGAGTAATCTCGTGCTCGCGATTTCAATCTTTCTAGGTTTCATCGCTTCAGGGATCTCACGCTTCAGATCAATATTCAACAAGCCGTTCTCTAAGTTTGCGCCAACCACAGTAACATAGTCTGCTAGTTGGAAGGTGCGCTCAAAACCGCGCTCAGCTATGCCTTGATAAAGGTACTTACGAGTTTCTTTCTCTTCGGCCTTTATGCCCTTCACTAATAACTTGTCGCCTTCACTGGTAATATCAAGTTCGTCCATCGTAAAGCCCGCTACGGCCATAGTAATGCGGTAACGATGTTCATTTATCAATTCGATATTGTATGGAGGGTAACCGGAATTGCCTTTATTAGATGCCGCGTGTTCTGCAAGTTGAGCTAAGCGGTCGAATCCAATAGCGCTGCGGTATAGTGGGGTTAAGTCGTAGTTTCTCATGGGTATATCCTTGTCTTAAGCAATATATTAAAAGTATGTTGGCCGACATTTGTCGCACCATCTTGAGACTGATACGTCTCGTTTCAAATCTATATGTTGCCCCGAAGGCACAACGTCTAGATAGTCAATTTAGGCCCTCATTGAGCGACCTTAATAACTATATATGAATCGACTATCAACATTTCAAGAGCGTGAACTCAAATTTTTCCTAAATAGCTATTAGACTAATACTCACTTTAACTATTGCTAAAAACAAAAATCCAGCACTCACAAAGTAAATACTGGATTTTAAAAGTATAATGCCATTTCCTGCTAATTCGTTAAACTCAAATAATAAAATTTGAACGATTCAGCCAGGCTAATAACAATTAATCAGTGGTCTTAGCACAACTATTAACTTCTGAGCCACCACGGAAGAATTTTGGGTGACCACCATTTGCAGGTGCATATTCAGCCACCTTAATGCTTGGGTTCTTCTCGAAGTATTCGCGAAGTACTGATGCATCACTACGTTGAGTATCAATATAGTTTGCGTGAGCAGTCACGACAGGGTAATCATCGCCACCTTTAGCACTGAAATTAATCAATGAAAAAGTGTAATTGTCGTTAGGATTGAAATCTCGGCCACCTAAAGATGCAATCTGTACGATGTCAGCAGAAGTTGCCTCTGGATTGATTTCAAGTGCATCACAAGCCACGTTCATGTCCATTGGATAAAGCTGAGGCATACCACCACCAGTCTTTACCGCTACACTCGCTAGGTAATCTTGTACTTCAGTGCCTGACATCGTCACAAATGCAACATCATTAGCAAATGGCTGTACTGTCAGAACGTCACGGTATGAAATCGTACCTTCAGCGATAGAATCTCGGATACCACCAGAGTTCATGACACCAAAGTCTACAGTCGCAGCGAAGTTAGCAGTTACCCAATCACCATAGGCACGCGTCAATAACTGACCTAAGTTAGTTTGTTCTGCACGAACCACAGCGCGATCACCTTCAAGCTTGCCATCTGTGCTTGAAATATCGACATCAAGTAGCTCTTGACCAAGATCTTGATAATGCTGTAGTGCATCAATTACCAGCTGATCTTGCTCAATTTCTTCAGTAATGAAAACAAGCTCTTCTTGCTCATTTTCTTCTTTTAGGTTAATTGGGATCAACTTATAGCTAGCTAATGTCAATGCGCCATTGATGTATTCAAAGTCAGCACGACCAACATACTTGCCCCATTCGTGGGCTTGCATAATGTAAGTACCATTTTTCTGATCTGGTTTACACTCATCACCAGGTTTGAAGTCTGCATAACCATCACCTTCCATACAAACTGGATTTTGTGAATGGCCACCAATGATGGCTTGTAGCTTCCCCTTAGCAACTGATTCAGCTAGTTTCACATCGCCAGGAGCTTCTGTTCCGTGTTCACCATTAGCGTAATGACCCATATGGGTTAATGCGAACACCATATCAACCGTTTCGTTTACTTCAATTTCGGCAAGTACTTTTTCAATCTCTACTTGAGGATTAGTAAAGTGCAAGCTTACTACGTTGTCAGGGCTAACAACTTTTGGAGTGTCAACAGTAGTGAAACCTATGACAGCAACTTTTAAACCATTGATTTCAAACACACGGTATGGTTCGAAATAACGTTCATCTGTAGGCATGCCTTCGCTATCTTTTTTATAAATGTTTGCAGCTAGCATAGGGAACTTAGCAATGTTAGCTTGCATATCTAATACTGATAGCGGGTTATCAAACTCGTGGTTACCAACAGCCATTGCGTCATAACCTAGCATCCCCATACCAATAAAGTCTGGTACTGCATCTTGCATATCTGACTCAGGTACGCCGGTATTAATGTCACCGCCTGAAAGTAAAATGGACTCGCCACCTTCGCGTTCAACTTCATCACGAATATTATCGATAGCAGTCTTACGTGCCGCCATACCATATTCGCCATCTTTGTTTGCCCAGAAACGGCCATGATTATCATTGGTGTGAATTACAGTAAAAATAGTACAAGCGTCACCCGCTTCTGCACAGGCTTGTGAAATATACTTATTATCATCGTTATCACTACCACAAGCCGTTAACGCTGTAACAACAGCCGTTGCGACTAGTCCTTTTAGTAAAATCTTATTCATTACAATCAACCCCTTGATTATTTTATAATTTGTAACTTTAACGTTATCTAGCAAAAGGCATCATTTCCTTTTGCGCCCAGTCATCTTAGCAAAGCTTAAGCACATTATGTGTCACATTTATTACACATTGCGATCTAAACGACTCTTTTATATACAAATTATGACAAGGATAGTTCTCATACAAAAACAAGGCTGTTATTAACAAGAGCAATGAACGAAGTGGGTAAACGTGTTTTCAGTAAATAGCAAAATAAAGTCAGATAATACATCAGATTATGCATAAAGCGTTAACTAGCTAATTATCCCTAATAGCGAACAGGCCTATCGATAAAACACCGACAAAGCCTGTTCAAAAAAAACATCAAACAGATTTTATTTTGCGCTTGGCAGGACTTGTTGTAACCAAATAGAGATATCACGTAACTGTTCAGGCAACACATTATGCGCCATTGGGTAGGTTTTCCATTGGGTGTTAAAACCTGCTTTATTCAACAATTCATGTGCAGTAGCGCCTGCTGTGACAGGAACGACATCGTCATCTATGCCGTGATGCTGGAGGATTGGCGTCTCTTGGTTTACACCTGAGATCTCATCAGGCAAAGAGTCACCACTGGGTAAGTAACAAGACAGAGCCATAATCCCGGCTAATTTCTGGGGTAACCTCAAGCCAGTGTATAAACTCATTACGCCACCTTGGCTAAATCCAGCTAACACAATATTTTCTGTTGCAATGCCCAATGCAACCTGCTCTTCAATTAAACCGATGATCGCTTGTTCACTCTGTTTTACACCAACCATATCAGCCCGATCATGCAAATCCATGCTCTTGATGTCATACCAAGCACGCATTACATAGCCACCATTTATCGTTACCGCTTGCTCTGGCGCGTGAGGGAAGACGAAACGTATACAATGATCGGTGCCTAAGCCGAGTGCAGGTACAACAGGAGCAAATCCAGCACCTGAATCCCCTAAGCCGTGAAGCCAAATGACACAGGCTTGGGCTTCTCGGGTGGGTTCAATGGTAATACGCTCAAGTTTGGAGTCTGACATAGTGTCCCTTTGCAATTAGAATTGTTAAATAGGCAGTGATAATACCAGCCTACAATCCGTTAGCCTATAGTGACTCTGACCCAAGTTTACAACTCAAGCTGATAAATTCATAAACCATAAAGCCTTAATTATGTTCACAGTTTTAGAATGGTTAATCCTATTTTATCGGCTTTATTTATCACTATTTAGTACATAAGCTTGTTAGGTGAATAATCAAAAATAAGGCAGTGTTCAAGATGGGTCTTCTTCAAAACGGACGATGGGTAGATCGATGGTACTCAACTAAAGAGAGCGACGGTAAATTTCAGCGTCAAGAATCGAGTTTTCGGCATTGGATAACCCGCGATGGTGCATCATTAAAAGGAGCCGAATCTTCCTTTAAGGCAGAAAAAGACCGTTATCATTTATACGCATCACTCGCCTGCCCTTGGGCGCATAGAACGCTTATTTTTCGAAAGCTAAAAGGTCTTGAAGACTTTATTAGTGTTAGCATTGTTGAACCGCATATGCTCAGTAACGGCTGGGAATTTGCTGGAGATAAACAAAGTGAGCTTGCCCAGCATATTGATGGTGCAGACAAAGACACACTTAATCACACTGACTTTCTTTACCAGCTCTACCAAAAGGCTCAAGCCAACTATAATGGTCGCGTTTCCGTGCCTGTATTATGGGACAAACAGACTCAAACAATTGTAAGTAATGAATCATCAGAAATAATACGTATGTTTAACAGCGAGTTTAATCATTTAACGGGGAATAAAGATGATTTTTACCCTGCGCATCTGCGCGACCAAATTGATGAGCTCAATGAATTTATTTACCAGGCAATTAATAATGGCGTTTACCGTGCTGGTTTTGCTACCACGCAAACGGCTTATAACGAAGCTTATGACGAGCTCTTTAATGCACTAGATAAAATAGAGTTGATCCTCGAAGACAAACGCTATTTAACCGGAGCAAAGATCACCGAAGCCGATTTAAGGTTGTTTACCACCCTCATTAGGTTCGATGCTGTTTATGTTGGCCATTTTAAAACCAATAAAAAACGCATTATTGATTACCCCAACCTTCAGGGTTATGTAAAAGATATTTATCAGCTACCAGGAATAGCTGAAACCGTTAATTTTGAACACATTAAGCAGCATTACTACTTCAGCCATGACACAATAAATCCGACCCGGATTGTACCAAATGGCCCCGACTTAGATTTAACCTCCCCCCATGGCAGACGTTAATCGTCGACTTGATAGCCTTATCTCACTATAAACCCACAGTTAGTGGCTTAACTTACTCCAAGCTCTAACATTATTTGCGCTAACTGTTCGCTCGAGTCTAATTTGATATTCCAGCGAACAGCCCCTGCGTCAGCCACTAGCATTAATGCATCCTGATGAAACTTAATATCATCAACCATTGCGTATAATTGGCAGCCGTTATCCAAGCGCACTTGGACCTCAAAAGGAGAAAGTACAATTTTTCCGTTAGCAAAGTGGATAATCATCAGTGGTTCTATCTCTAAGAATTTGCAAAAAATAAATAAAAAAGCCCAACACTCGTTGGGCTTTAATCAATAAGCAAGCATTGCTTAGTGGTGGTGACCGCCTTTACCATGGGCGTGACCGTGAGCAATTTCTTCACTCGTTGCGTCACGTACATCCATGACCTCTAGGTCAAAAGTCAATTCGCGGCCCGCTAATGGGTGGTTAACATCTACCGTTGCCATGAATTTACCCACTTTAACGATAGTAACTTGGCGTTGACCTTGATCAGTATTAATAAGCGCACGCATACCAGGCTTCCAAACACTTGCGCCCTGCAGATGTTTTACTGAAACACGTTGCTCTGAATCTTCGTTACGCTCACCATAAGTTTGACTTGCAGGTAGAGTCACTGAAAATTTAGCTCCAACATCCTTGCCCGTTAATGCGTCTTCAACACCATGCATCATGTTGTCATGGCCATGAAGATAAGCAATAGGATCTAACCCTTCGTTGGTCTCTAATACTTCGCCCTGCTCATCACGTAATGTGTAGTTAAACTGCACTACTGAATCATCTTTAATACTCATGGTATTCCTTAACTCAAATTTAATGGCCGCAGCTTACCAAAACTTGCCGTAGGCCTCTAGTGTTATCTAGCTTAATGCCTGTTAATACAGGCGTGTTAGCCGCGCAATATGGCTGACTGGCTAATGTTGCGAACCGGGGACGATCAATAAGTGTTCAATCTGCTTCAACACGTCGTGATTTAACAAAGCCAACTGACAAACACCTGAATCGATTTGATGCTTAGATGAGCAATCAACACTCCACTGTCTCAATAAGTATCCAGCTAAAGCGGCTCTACAATTGAGTTTTAGCTGTTTGTCTTGCATTTGATAGTCTAGCTCAATCGCCTCGGGGTGTGCTAAAGAAGGATGCGGCACAAGAATAAGTGCGACTTGCTTATGCCAGAACACGTCTTCATCACTTAACTCATTCGCACTAACCTCTGTCACTCCAAGCTCAATAGTCTTGATTCTTGTCGCAACAAAATCAGTAAACACCTTATTTGTCCGGTCATATGCTCTAATGTGCCAGCGTTGACCATTATTAACTAAAGCATGCGGAATAATTTCGCGAGTCTTTTCGCCAGATGAAACGGAGACATACGCGATTTTAACTGCTTGCTTATCTTGTATTGCGCGCATCAAAGCGGCAATAATTGAAGTCTGCGGATGAATAAGCTGCAGCGCATCTATACATACCGTACTAGGCTGTACCGGATGGGATAAGCCATCACCAAAACCTTTGGCTAACCCATGCAAAATAGCTTCAGGTTCATGATCAAACAAGGGTTTAAAAGAGTCGAGACGGTGATAGGTTTTAGTCTGATGTACTAAACGCATATTGTCAGGAGAGAGTGTTTTATAACTTTGAAAGTCGCGAGTCGCTGCCGCCAGTCCTGTAGCAAACTTTTTGATAAGGTCTTGGCGTGATACTTGACCAAAGTACTGTAAACTAAAATCAATAAAGGCTAAACGTTGTCGCTGTGCGTGCGTTAAATCATCCATTAATGCCATCTAAATGACCCCGTGCAATAAGCACCCGAATAAAATTGATGGGGTCTAACTTAAAGGGTTAACAATAAAGATGCAATCGTTTTGATTACACCTTTATTCCAAGCACAACTTATTTTACTTTCAGTGCATTAAAGCTTGTTTCATCTGGGTAACCATCGGCAATTAGCCCTTGGCTTTTTTGGTAAGCCTGTAGCCCTTTTACCGATTTAGCCCCTAAAATACCGTCTGGCTTGCCCACATCATAACCAAGAGCATTGAGCTGAATTTGTAACTCTTTAACCCGTGCTCGGCTTAGGTTTGGCATTTTAGGGGGCGCCACTTTTAAGGCAACCCCACCATTAATTCTATCCGCTAGATGACCGACCGCTATCGCATAAAATGTCGAGCGATTCCAGCGCATGATCACATCAAAATTGTCGTAACCTAGAAAGGCAGGACCTGTATGGCCTGATGGCACATAAAGCGCCGCTTGCATGTCTGGTGTACTCAGTGCTTTACCACTGGTTTGAGTAATACCTAGGTCCGCCCAACGTACTAATGGCTGCGCCTCAGCTTTACCAAGGTGAGCAAATGAGAAGTTTGCGGGTAAAGTCACCTCCCGGCCCCAACGCTCATTTCGCTTCCAACCCAGGTTTTGTAAGAAATTCGCCGCTGAAGTTAGCGCATCTTCAGTGCTATTCCACAGATCAGCTTTACCGTCTCCGTCACCATCAACGGCATATTTAGCATAGGCCGAAGGCATAAATTGTGTATGCCCCATCGCGCCCGCCCAAGAGCCAACCATGTCTGTTTCAGCAAAGTTATAACGCTCTTTGAGCTTTAATGCTTGCATTAATTCCGTTGTAAAATAGGTACTACGCCTTGGGTCGCAAGCCAGTGTTGCCAACGAATCGAGAACCGACATCTTGCCTTTATATGAGCCAAAGTTAGTTTCCAGCCCCCAAAACGCTAATAAATATTGTGGAGGTATGCCGTACTCTTCAGCCAACTTGTGTAACAGCACTTTATGCTCTTGATAAAGCTTACGCCCTTGTTCTACTCGCCAGTCGGTTACCCGTTTAGTAAAGTAGTTTTCAAAAGATTGGCTAAATTCTGGCTGCTTATTATCAAGTTCTATGACTCTTGGCACGTACTTAACATTTGCCAAAGTCGTATCAATAGTAGATTGCGATAGACCTTGAGCTTTGGCAGTTTGCTGCAGCTGTGCAACACAACTGGCCCAGTTAGGCTGTTCAGTAGAAGCATATACAGCCGAACTCGAAACTAAAAGCGCTGTAGCCAGGGGGATTGATTTAAACAATAGAAGACTCCCAAAATGAATGACTGTAACGTATAAAATGGCGCAGCTTGATTAAACTTACCTTAAACTTAGTTAACTATTTGATCAACGTGACTGAGTGCGAGTTAAAGCAGTACAGCCTAACCGCCATGTAGCCTAAGAAAAATAATGCAAAGTGTAATAAAGCGCTTGTAAAATATCATACTATGTTCGCTGCATAATATAGACTAAATTCACTAAAATATTGCAGCCAAATAACTATCATGTTGCAAACGTCTAAAATGCAAACAAAAGCCGTTGATAATAACGGCGTCAAAGGGGGCGTCCTGTAGATAAATACGTTAAATGACTTGCTAAAATGCTAAGCCAGTTGCAGACTAATACACATTGAAATATAGCTTTGTTACACCTAACCAAACAAGAGATTAATCATGACTGAAATGACTCCTGCATTAGAAAGTTTCATCAATAACGTAAAATTATCCCAGGTTGTTTGGGGCCTTCAAGATGAAACAGGTGAAGGCTGGGTTGTCTGTGACTCGTCAGAATTCGAAGCAACTGACGTGATGCCTTTATGGTCTGAAGAAGCTCAAGCAAAGAGCCACTGTACTGACGAATGGGAAGGTTACACTGCGGTTGCGATTACTTTAGAAGAGTTTTTAGAGTTCTGGGTTAGCGACTTAAATGATGATGGCGTATTAATTGGCATGGACTGGATTGCCGATCAAGACTGCCTAGAGATTGACCCTATCGTACTAGCCACTTCGCTTGTGGACATTGAAAAGAGTAATTAATCACTCTTTTTTACTAAATAAAGCCACTGCAATACCAAAGCGCACAATCTCATCCATTGTGCGCTTTGTTTTAAGGAAAATAGACCGTGTCCGACACTCCCCCATTAATCGATATACCGTTTGACCGCAGACATAACTGCTGGTTTTGTGGTGAGCCAAGTAATCAAAAGTGGGGCTATTTAAAAGAAGCCTATACACCGCACCCTTCCCTAACTGTTCCGTGCTGCAGTGAATGCTTAAGGCTTGCTAAACAACATAAACTCACTTCGATTTGGGACTGCAAAATGGCAGTGAAAGATGAGCTTATGCGAATTTACGAAAAGCACTTAGCCATTGGCGTAAACTGGACGAAGCAAGAACTTGAAGAGTCTGAATTTGAAGATAAAGTCTTTGGTGGCTTTAAGAAAAGTGGTTGGATGATGTATGAAATTGCTCGCGATAGAGTCAATTACAGTGGCTGGGCCCTAAGCCTAAACGGCATGTTCATTGACGATTACGGCTACGATGCTTCATTTAGTTTTGACGGTGTGAATTACAGCTCTGTAAGCCAGGCTATCAAATTTTACGCCAAACAGTTCACGTTAGATAAGCGCTTTTTAGAAGATGTCATCGCAATTGTAGGTAAAGATAGGTTTGGCTATGCTATTCGCATCGCGCAAATTAATATTGCTGCCGTACCTGAGCTCAAGAAACAGGTATTACAAGATTTACGAGAAGAGCACGCTAATTAACACAGCGTGCAAGCCTGTAAATAATTTTGTGTGCTCTATTTAGCTTCGCTATTGGGGTACGTTTAATGGCGGTAACTATACGACTAGCGCCTCTCTCAGCCTATCCTGAACCACTTCAACGAGTAGGTCTGGTTGGAATTTGGAAATAAACCGATTACAACCCACTTTCTCCACCATTGCATGATTAAAACTGCCGCTTAGAGAGGTATTGAGTGTGATGTATAGATCTGACATACGCTTATCACTTCGTATTTCATGAGTCAGTTTATAGCCGTCCATTTCTGGCATCTCTGCGTCAGTAATTAACATCAAAATATGATCGGTTATCACTTTGCCTTCATCACACCATTGCTTAAGTTGATTAAGTGCCATTAAACCGTCAGATACTTCAATCACTTCTAAACCCAGTTGCTCGAGGGTCTCGCGGACTTGTCTTCTCGCCGTTGCCGAGTCATCCGCAATGAGCACTTTACGGCCAACCATTGACGGTAGAAGCCGCTCATCGAGCACGCCATCAGACAGTCTTATGTCGTAGTGAATAATCTCGGCTAACACCTTCTCAACATCAATAATCGAAACCAGTTCTTGCTTATCTTGGTATTCAATACGAGTGATTGCGGTTAGGTAGTTATCACGACCCACCGTTTTAGGGGGAGGCATAATATCGCCCCAGGTCAAATTCACGATATGTTCAACTTTATCGACCAAGAACCCCTGCACTGAACGATTATATTCAGTCACAATAAGATTGCTTTCATCGCGGATAACTGACGGTCTAAAGCCAATCGCTTTACGCAAATCAATCACAGGGATAGACATTCCTCGTAGATTGGCGACACCAATAATACTAGTGTGGCTACCAGGCATTGCACTTAACGACGGAACTTTAACAACCTCTTTGACTTTAAAAACATTAATAGCAAAAAGTTGAGTCACACTAATACGAAACAACAATAACTCCAGTCGGTTTTCACCAACCAGTTTGGTGCGTTGATCGACGCTTGCCAGCAATTGAGTCATAGATGTTCCTTTATTCTTATAAAAACTTAACCATGATTATAATGCTTTACACACTAAAATCATTAACCTATGCCACAAATCGGTTATTTTTATCACTGTAGAGCAACTCATATAAAGCTCAGAATCGCCATGGGTATTAAAGCGGAGTAAATCAGGAAAAATGGCTCGTAGAGAATGTTATACCAATCGTACTAAAGATGTGATTGGTATGACTTGCGTATAGGACTATCCGATCCTAGGACAATAAGCATGATGTAATGAGTCCTTTCCCGCTTCAAATATTTTTCAATTTTGCAATCTCACTAAGCTTGCGCTGCTGCAACAGGAACAACAGGTACAATCCGCGAACCGTGTTTAGTGACCACGTTCATAATGCCAAAATGCAGCTCTTCTGATATGAGCTGAAATTCTGCAAAGTCTGTAGTGCCAATATAGGCAAATACGTTCAACTGCAAACCGTAGAGACCAAAGCCTTTAAAAGTCACTCTAAGAGGGCTTTTCTCTACTTTTTCATGTTGCTCGAGTAACGTTTTAATATCCTTAATGATACTGTGGATCTGCTCAGTACTTGTTTGGTAATCCAGACGGATATCTGTCTTTAGGCGTATTTTTTCTCGTTCAGAGATATTTTCAATATCCATTTCAGACAAGCGTGCATTAGGCACATTAATTACAGTACGGTCTATCGTTCTAATTCGTGTACATCTGAGCCCAATCTCTTCTACAGTTCCAGTAATAGTGCCAAATCGTCCAACATTGCCCACCTTAATCGGCGCTGACGAATATAATGTTAACGTGCCAATAAAGTTTTCGATCGACTGCTTAGAGGCTAAAGCAACCGCAATCCCCCCTATACCTAGACCCGCAAGAATTGTTGACGCGTCAAAGCCTAGATGTTCTAACCAAATTAACACAGACAAGGCAACAAGAATGACTCGGGTAAAGTTTGACAGAGGCCTTAAAAGCGATGCTGCCTGACTATTGCCTTTTTTTATCCAGCGTAAACGCAAGCTGTTTTGGATCACATCTGTTAACGACCAAATAAACCAAACAACGGCAAATAGAAGCAGTAAGCCAGTATTAACTAGCTCTATAACGTTAGCAGATAAGGTTGTATGGGCCATCCACGCTCTGTCAAGCAGTAAAGCCGCTAAAAACCTAAACGGTCCAACAACAAGATGAGCGACATCCTTTTTATATTGATATTCACTGCGTAAAATAAGTTTCTTTGCAATCCAGGTAATAGGTGTAACCACCAGCAAAGCCAATAGAAAATAACAAATGAGCAGCGCCCATTCCCATAAGTTGAGTTTAAAAAGATGCCCTTGTGGAATATGCTTTACAAACCATTCAACGACGGGGCCGTAGCCTAACTCATTATATAATAAGGGAACCTTAGCCACAGTTGCATTAGACACCTTCCAAATTGAGCCGAGTTGTTTATTAGGCACTTTTTGCAACAAGAGTGTAATTTCACTACCTTTGACTTCTACTCGGCCAAACGCATCTCGATAATTAGGTAATTGATCACCGCTGGAGCCACTTGGCGTATCATTTATTTCTTGTAAATTAACCCAGATATTTCGCTCAATAATAGCGATCAGCTGTTTAGCGTATTTGGGACCTAATTCAGCATCCATATCATCAGGAAGATAACGAAGATCGAGGTAGTTCGCAGCTTTATCAAAGTTTTGCTCAAACGCGGCCTCAAATAGTCCAGTAAGCGTCCCCCTTGGCGTGTCTCTAAAAAAACTATCTTGATATTGGTACGACTCTTCTTTTACTAATACCGTATTGGGCTCTTTTTCTGATTGCTGAGCTTTTTGCGCTGCAGACAACACCCCGGTGCTATGAACCGTAAACGAGCTTATCAATAGTAGAAGTAACGCTAACGTTGAGGTAATTCGTAACATTCAGTCTCCTTGAATAGGACTATCCCTTGCATTTCCCGCAAGCATACTCATTCTAGCAAGCTTTAACTCATTGTTAACAAGTTAATTACGACAATAAAGTTTAAAATAAATTACATATTTGCTTGACAAACTATTTGTGCTGAATATAATTCGCACAGTTTTTAAGATAGACCCATTTAGATAGAACTCACCGCCTTTTTGTAAATCCACGATTCGTCGTTTGATCCCCACATAAGCGTTATCTCAACAGGTTAAATCATCTTTATTGACGGTCATGTAACTGTCATAACACTATGCTTTACTGCTCAGCAGCTTGTATTTGTATTATTTTTGCGACATAGCGAACATATTTACACACATAATTAAACGCGAGCCACTTGTATAAGCATCAAAAGATGAGTAGTCTCAAATAGAACTTAAAATTCATCTTTCGCAAAAATGCTAAGGATATCTTATTGTTATAAAGCATTACCTTAAATTAAGGTAGCTTAAAATAGAAGGAGTGTGACCATATGTCATACCTAGTAAACGGACACGAAATTACAGTTAACTTTCCAGTCGATTCAATTTCAGTCAACAAAACATCAATTGCCTTTACCGACAGCCAAGGCAAAAACAGACAAACATTTTCTAAGCGTATTGAAGCGCTTAACTTTATGAAATGGTTATTGTCTAGCAACAAATAAGCTAAAAATAGTATAACTGACTCTTCGATACACCTCCTCTCACTCGTATCGAATGTTTGTCTTCATAGGCAAACGAATAGGACTGACACATCTAATCAGCTATTTAGTCGCATTCATTTGGTTTAGGCCATACCCATCACGGTATATAGCCTAACCAAATGGAATCTACCTTATCTCAATCAACTTCAGCCCAGTACTGGTCACCGCTATTTATCGTTTTTTATTTGCGTAAAAGATTGGCCGGACAATGTATTTGCTATTATGGGTACTTGATGTCTATTACGGGTACTTGCGTTGATACCTTGGTAACATAGTCGCGTTACCCAATAATCCACCTTGATGTATATAAAGCGTTGCCAATTCAGCTTCGTGCTCTATTAGCTTTTCAACGCACATCCAACCTAACGGATCATAAAGCAGTTCAAACTCGATCCCCGAGTCTAATAGCTTGTTATGCATATCGTAAAAAGGTTTATATAACTTGCCAAAATGATACTTTTTATCCAACTCGACTATCTTTGGGTGAAGGTTTGCATTCGGGATAAGTTGGCAAAATTGTTGTTTTAGGTAATCTGGCCCACCAACACAAGCACAAGTATATACTTGGATATTTGTTTCAATAGTCAGCGTATTTAAAACAAAATACTCACTTAAAAAAACAGCAGTTGTCCCAGTACCAGACGGTAAAAACACCCGTAACTCGTGTAAACCCTGCATTTTCGCCCACATTACAATCTCTTGGGCTAACTTATGCACGCCGTACCTTGCGTATTCACAACGCCCACCTTCTGGAACAAACAAGAGTTCATTCCTATCAGGAAGCACTTTTTGTTCAATATACTCAATGACGCTCAACTCTTGTCTGTCTGCAACTTTTGACAGATCAATGATATTAGCGCCATTCGCTGTTGCGGCAGCAAAATTCCCCTTAGTCGATAGCAATACTTGCTCGGCAATGTGATCAACGTAAAAGTCGAGTGTTAAACCTTTTAGTTTGGCTAGTGCCGACATTGAATAAAGTGAATTAGCCACTGGCGAGCCATAACCAACAAGCCCCGATTTACCTGGAAAATCATTATCAAGAAAATAAGCGAATTTACGGGCTTTATTGCCCGAAAATTCTTCACTTAATAGATCATCACGCTTGACGAAGATTGGGTAACCGTTAAACGTTATACTTTCTATCGGGGTATCTGCAAACACAAAAAACTCACTCTATTTCTATTCAAAAGAACAACGGCTTAACTTAATAGCCATAATCGCTATTAAAGATTGATTTATAGTAGATAAACGCTCAGATATCTAAGCGGTAAATGCACGATTTGGAAGGTTTATTGTAAACCCATAACAAGTTTCGCGACATCCTTAAGACGTGAGTGATGCAACAGTTCTAAAAACACCTTGTAAAGATATTCAAAAAAACGATTAAAAAACTAACGACGTAATAGCAACTTAGCGTTAGCTAAAAAATTTGCAGCGGATTTTTAAGCGGATCAAAGGCGCTGAAAGCGAGCTCAATTAGCCAAACTCGCTAAGCTTTAGTCAAAGCACTCATATCAGCCTTAGCTTACCCCATTTTATTTCAAATATAACAAACACTTAAATTTTGGCACGAAAATCGCTTATATCCTGTATACCTCAAGGTGAGGATAAAAATAAGGAGCCGTTAATGGCAGTGCTACGTTTTGTATTTAATATTGCTTGGTTTGTTTTAGGTGGTTTTGTTATGGGTCTAGCATGGTGGTTTGTAGGGCTACTGTGTTTTATCAGTATTATCGGCATTCCCTTCGGTAGAGCCTGCTTTGTAATAGGTGAAATGACATTCTGGCCATTTGGACAAGATTCAATTAATAGACGCACACTAACAGGCGCTGAAGATATTGGCACCGGCGCATTTGGCATGGTGGGTAATATTATCTGGTTGTTGTTTTTTGGTATTTGGTTGGCAATCGGACATATCGCCCATGCACTTGCATGCGCAGTTACGATTATCGGCATCCCCTTTGCGTTACAGCATTTAAAATTGGCGATTTTAAGCTTAACCCCAATTGGCCAAACGGTCGTCGCTAAGGCCTGAGCCCCTCAGCTAATGCATTGATGAGAGAGTTCAGTGTCTGCCCACTCTAGCTGCATCTATAGGCCCCATTCATAAGTACAGGCGTATAGGTGCAGCTTAAAAAGCGAATTGTTAGGTAACGCATACCTTAGCTAACAACTAAGCTCGACTATGTATCAAACAAGTACAAAATGGATATAAAATAAGCATAAAAAGAAGTCAAAACAGAGTAAAACCCGCTAAATATCTAAACCAAAAGTCTTAATTAATGCATCGCAAAGCTTATCTGGACAATCGAGACTCAAGTCATGACCCGCCGCCTCAAACGCCATAGGTTCACTTTGATAATGCCTACCAAGTTGATAGGTGCACTCAGGGCTAACTAACGTATCTTCAGCGCCATAAAAGAACTTTACTGCCACGCTTATTCGGCTTGGACAATTAAAGCGACTACAGGCTAATACCTGCCGTAATGTATTCACAGGCCGTGTTGCAAGCTGCTTTCGATATTGACTCCATTTTTTGATCAAATCGATACTGTTACCGTGTTTGTGACTCGTCAAGCTAATCACCATTGACTCTATAATACTAATATCACTAGCTTTTAGATTAGTAGCCCTGAAATCACTAGGGCCAAGTTTAGCAGCTATGATCTCTTGATCTGCTATATTCGCTATCGTTCTACCTTTAATTCGTCGTCTAAAGGCTGAAATTACGCCACCAATTTGAAAACGTTGGTACCAAGGGGATAAGTTAGCGGCGCTGGAATTAATAACCACAACGCCCTTAATCATGCAGGCCCTGTGCCTTCCATGACTTTGCTGCTGATGTGAGCGCTGTAAACTTAACTCGGGGCCTTGTCTCGCGGCTAAATCTAGCGCAATCATCCCTCCCATGGATAATCCCACTAGATAAAATACGTTAGCTTCAACTTGACCTGTTTGGCTCAACTGATTCATCAGTTCGAATTGTTTTAAGATCTCATCGCCATACGCAGCTATGCTCAATGGACTTGGTTGATTAACTAAATCGCCATTGCCCAAGGTATCAATGGCACTGACATTATGTTTACCAGACAGTCTATGTCGCAGAGTGAGCTCAAACTCCCCCCAATGGCGCTTATCTCGCATTAATCCTCGTAACAACACCACTGTCGCCATTCGCTTCCTCCTTGCTTTCTAGCAATAAACCCCGTGATACTTGAGCTTTGGAGCTAGTCATACCATAACTGATAGGCAAGCAGATCAAGTTTGTGCAGTTGCTTCACTGTAAGATTTTCCAATGTACGGCTCGCAGCTATATCTATTAAAAATTGCATAAATACCGTATGTTTACGTAACGTCCTATGGTATCGGTGCGTTTTTTGAGGATTAAACAAACCTGCAAAGTTAAACAATTGTCGCGGATTCTTCTTTACCCAACTCCAAGATCCCATCTCCAACGTTAGTGGAATAAAAGGCACATTGCTGCCCTCGGAAATTAAATAATCCCAAATATCACCGTGAGTTTGATAGATGAGGCTCTGGGGAGAAAAACGATAATGATTATGATGCGGAAAGCTCGATTCAAAGGCGTGCTTGAGCTGGTACACCCGCCCTATATTCTCCATCGGGCTTTGACTACTGGCATAGGGAAACCATACGTGATCGGATAAGCCAAACCCAGAGTGAGCATCTAACGCTATAACACTAGAACTGGTCGACAACAGCGACTTCATATAGCTCACTAAAGCCTTAGTTTCTCGCTCCATACCTGACTTACCTCTATACCAGGGCAGCCAAGGCGATATTCTATGCCCTCCGACCAAAAAAGTGACCTTATCAGAGGACGTAATTGGAGCGTTACGCATTAAGTCTACGCCTTGACCATTGCAACGAGTGCCCTTTAATAGTCCAACAGGGTTAACGATAGGGATAAAAGACAGCCGTACCTGAGTGAGTAAATACTGCAGCTGCGTATCCCATTCAAGTCGACTTAATAAACTTGCTAGCAGGGCTAACTGAACTTGAGAGCCGATTCTTTCGACACCGTGTACGCCCCCAATAAAAACGACCGTTGGCATATTAGGTTCATCACTACCAAGTTCTGCCCGAATAACCGGATACAACTTTCCTGCAAAATCAACCTCTGTCAGAGTTTTTACGCGCAATAAGGGATGACAAGCAATAAGGTTATTTAAGGTATCAAGCTCAAAAGGAAAACATTCCATTACACAACAAGGTCAAGTGACGATAAGCGCAGCATACTGTTAGATTGCGTCAATTGAGGGACAGATTAATGACATCATTGCTTCATATTTTCTTCCAAAATGGCTTGTACGTTAATTTGTACTAAACCTTTATTAAAACGATCTCGCCACTTACGGCCTTGTTCATTATTCTTAAAGGCAATAAACAACTCTTTATAGACCAATAGCTTTTTATTAAATTGTAATTTACGCTTCGCCCCCTCCATATTGGGCCGTTCCAAAATATACTGAAGAACATGCTCATCGATAATTGCTGCGTCAATACGCCCAGTAGCAACCTTATTAACATTATGTAGATCAGAGGACACGACCTCAAATGGCTGTGAACCTTGTGCCATCATAGCGTCAAACTCAGTGGTGTTGACATAACCTTGAACCACGCCAATGGTGTGCTGATTTAAATCACTTTGCTGCGTCCAGCTAATAGGGTGAGATTTTTGCTCCAACAACCCTAAGCCACTGCGTCCCATCGACTGTGAAAACACAAACTTATCAGTTGGATAGGAATACTCAGGTAGGTAACCAAGATATTTAGAGTCATTCCGAGAAGCCATTCTTACCGCTCGACTCCATGGGTAAAAGTCAACGATAACATTATGTCCAACCGCGTCTAATGCAGCTTTAGTTACTGCAATACACGCACCTTGGTTTCTTAATTGCTCTCCGGAAAAGGGTGGCCAATGAACAGACGCCAAATACAGCGTATCGGCATGAGCGCCGTAAGAAACGGATAAAACCAGTAACCAAGCCGCAGCCTTAGCTTGTCTTTTAAAAAAATTCACCCAAGCCACATGATTTTTAAATTGAAGAGTAAGACTCATTTTCACATCTTGCCTTGTGCATACTCAAAACCCTCACTCAAACATTGCGACTCAGTAATCGTGAACCCGCAGCGAGGGTCAGTACCAACATTGTTTAACCTACCCAAGATTTTAGTCAATACGCACCATAAAGCCAAAAATGTCATTGGGTAGGCATTGAAAGCGCAGAGCCAGCTAAGCCCAAATCTCGGTTTAGTCTTTGTTACAATTAATTCAAATCAGAACCTTGGCTTTGGATTACACTAAATATACACGTTAGCGAAAAGCGCGCAAAAATCATGATAAAAAAGGTGAGCAGATGATGAAAAAAGCGATGATCACACTTATTGGAGGCTGTCTCTCGATTTTAGGTGCTTTACTTGTGGTCCTCCCAGGACCTGCATGGCTACTTTTACCCATAGGCTTAGCGATACTTAGCCTTGAATACCCATGGGCACGTCAGTGGTTAAAGAAGAGCCAAGCGCATTTAAGTAAAACGGCGCGATGGATAGACAGGAAAATGCTATTGAGACGACTTAAGCAAAAGTAAGCCCCCTCTTATAAATTAACTTGTTTTTTTGAATCAAGTGACATTAGCGTACCACACATCAAGATCATTGATTATTTATAGCAGCTGTACTAAATAACCCGAGTTCAGATTAAATATGTAATGGGTATTAAGACTCTCGAGTTTATCATTTACGCTGAAAGCACAGTATTGTGCACTTACTAACCAACCCTACCTAACATTAGGTATGATGTCTGAGACATCGCTCGCAATTTATCAATCCAAATCAACGATAGTCCTAATCGAAACAAAGCGTTACCTTATTTTATAAAACTGCATTATTATCGCCTCTTAAATTAACCCTATATATTGTAATGTTTAATTGAGGCTAAAATGAATAAGCTTAGTTTGCTCTCTATCGCTCTTCTTTCTACTTTGTCTGTCAGCTCAAATGCATCCAGTGAGCCCATAGAAATCATTCCTGCGGCGGTTATAACAAACCCTGAAAAAGTTGAGCTCGGTAAGATGTTATTCTTCGAACCAAGATTATCTAAATCAGGCTTTATTTCATGTAATTCATGCCACAACTTATCTACTGGCGGCGTTGATGCGTTACCAACATCAATTGGTCACAACTGGCAAGAAGGTCCAATCAACTCGCCTACTGTTCTAAACGCCGAATATGGACTAGCACAATTTTGGGATGGCAGAGCGAAAGATCTTAAAGAGCAAGCTGCGGGCCCAATCGCTAACCCTAAAGAGATGGGCTTTACCCATGAACTTGCAGTCGATACCGTACGTTCTATGCCTGCATACCAAGCACGCTTTGAAACCGTCTATGACTCAAAAACTATCAGCATGGATATGATCACCGATGCGATAGC
Organism: Shewanella sp. 125m-7; assembly: GCF_052977045.1. Lineage (NCBI taxonomy): Bacteria > Pseudomonadati > Pseudomonadota > Gammaproteobacteria > Alteromonadales > Shewanellaceae > Shewanella > Shewanella sp. 125m-7. The sequence continues at coordinate 15,060 of NZ_JBRILQ010000009.1, read as the reverse complement.
AGAATTTGAAAAAACCTTAGTCACGCCAAACGCGCCATTCGATCTATACCTTCAGGGTGATAAAGACGCGATTAGCGAGCAAGCAAAAGCCGGTTACCAGTTATTTAAAGATAAAGGCTGTGTAAGCTGTCACAACGGTCCTGCTGTTGGCGGCACTATGTATATGAAAATGGGTCTTGTTAAACCATTCCATACCGATAACCCAGCTGAAGGCAGAAAGGCTGTAACAGGCAAAGAAGCTGATAAGTTTGTATTTAAGGTGCCAACACTACGTAATATCGAATTGACCTATCCGTACTTCCACGATGGCAGTGTTTGGGAGCTTGAAGAAGCAGTTAACACCATGGCAGATATTCAACTAGGTCAAACGCTGTCTGATAAAGAAGTTAAAGAGATGGTGGCATTCTTAAATTCACTAACAGGTGAGCAGCCACAAATCGTGTTGCCAATCTTACCGCCATCAAATAAAAACACACCAAGGCCTGTGCCGTTTGCCGATTAGGCTTAATAGCAATCAGTCACAATAAGAAGAGCCGCATTAAGCGGCTGTTCTTTATTTAAGGCTTTGGACTAATGTTGGTGTCTTAAAGCGAGATTGATAAATCGGTGAGCGACTTAGTCAAGCCGCGATGCCATTAAATATGAGCTTAGATTACCGCGTTCCTGTCAAACAGCTTCTTGACACTTTAATGTTTGAAAGCGCTCAATAATCGCAAACAACACCCCTTGGCGGCGCATATTACTTAACACGCCAGGGCTAAACTTATCTATTCTCGCCATAGCCGTTAATAGCAACCGGCATTCATAAAGTGAGGCATCGCCAATATACTCAGGCCGATCAACCATATAACTATTGTCATACCACTCACTCCAATTAAATTCATCGAGTAACATGCCGCTCTGGTCTAGATCAGCCACAAACTCCTGTAACCTTTTATCGGAAACAAAATGGTTGCTCAGTTTTAAATCACCCACATATTTAGCATACAGGCCTGTAACGTAGCTTTTTAAAAGTGCCTTGTTCATGGTTAACCTCCAGCTTACATTGGTACCTGCGTGCTTTTTATCGATAAAAATCACTTGATGCAAAAGTAATTGCATAGCCTGTACCAAGTTTTGATAAGGCTATTTTAATTGAAATACGCTGAACGCAAACTTAACAACAAGATCTACAACTTAATGCGATAAAGACAGTGCCTTAAGCGGGCTCAAGCAACAGAAAACAGTTCAAGAAAACCAGTGTAACGTCTAATAATTCGTGAGTATTTCTCAGTCATATTGCCACTTTATGTATCAATCCCTGTGATAAAGTAATTCTTTTGCGTTTCGCCACGCAAACTGCAATTACCGTTACCGCATCTATACTATACCCAAGCCACCTGAAGATGCAGGCTTCAGTGGGAATTTAATGCGCTTTAAGCAAGGCGTTGATTGCAGTTAATGCTTGTTCCCTTAGCAAGATCAATAACGCAGCAGAAAGTGCATTAAAACCCATCGAAGAAGGCTTTGCGCAAGGCCTCTGAAATGAGCATGTTCAAGTCGTTTGGGTATATAGCCACCTCCTTTATTTAGGAGCAGAGAACTAAGGCTATAATAAAACTGACTTATTTTAGTATCATAGTGTTATGCACCACTATCGGAGCATTAAGTACCAGTCCACTCCATTTCGCAAAAAACGAAAAAACATGATAAGGCCAAAGGTAAACCTCTACCACTCGGGTGGCAAAAGAGGCTACAACGCGGTGATAGGTTGAGTGACGATATTTTCTCAAGAGGGAAAATAACCTCGCCCATTGACCGAAATGGTAATATCGTCATTGATGTCGACAACACACCGGTTAAGATCAATACAAAACTCGCGAGATCATTGATATCCTCATAAAGGACAATTAACAGCAATATAAATACAGTAAGCTAGATGGGGCTGTTATTTTTTTATCCCAACTTGAGTTAATTTCCTTCTATGTTCGCCGCTATTGATGTATAGAAAAACCGTGTTCTGCACTAAACTCTTCCATAATTAAATTGGTAAATAATCGTCCAGCACGGCCTAAGGGGCGTTCCATGGTCGACACTAGCTGAGGAGTAAAGCTGTAACGATTCCCCCCATTAAAATCCACTTCTACCAGTTCACCACTTTTAAGCTCAGATTCAATTAAAAAGCCAGGCATCCAACCAAAGCCTAACCCCATTAACAGTGCATTTTTCTTCATGATAAACCCTGAAAGGTAAAACACCTTATCGCCACCAAATTGCAATTCATCTCGATAGTGTTTATCTGATGAGGAGTCTTCAATGGTTAATTCTACGTGCTGTTGTAGCTCAAACAGACTCAGCTTTTTCTCATTTGCCAATAGATGGTCAGCAGCAACAACTAAAACACTAGTAATATCAGGTAAGGCTTGCGGCCGATAACTTGGCCCCGTTCGATAATCTTTCACCAACATTAAATCAGCGCTAACTCGCTCAAACCTATCTTGAACACCGCCTAGAAACTCCATGTTGAGCTGGACTTTGGTAGGGATCTGTAATTCAGCAAGACGTTTTAACGCGCGCATAATAGGTTTCATTGGCAAAGCGCCGTCGATAACAATCTCAAGTTTAGGCTCCCAGCCTTCACTAAAGCGACTCGCTAAATGCTCAATATTGGCAAGGTACTGCAGTAACCTTTGCCCTTCAGCCAAGATAACTTTGCCCTCAGGTGTTAATTCTGCTCGATACTGGTCGCGACAAAAAAGATTTACGCCAAGGTGTTGCTCAAGCTTTTTAACCTGGTAACTCACTGCAGACTGAGCCTTATGTAAACGCTCTGCAGCCTTAGCAAAACTGCCCTCTTCGACTAAAACCTGCAGTACTTTAAACGCATCAACATCGATTCGCATATTGCTTCCTTTGCGTAAACCTAAACATACCATCTAAAATTTAGATGATGTTGAGCCAATTATTATTCTTTTTTTTGTTTGTTTAAGCAACTAAATTGAAGCTAGATCACATTACAACCTAGATAAGTGCGCTAGCACACTGAAGGAAAGCGAATATGCCATTTTATGTGAAGCAAGGAACTATTCCCGCTAAGCGACATATCACATTCAAAAAAGACAATGGAGAACTCTACCGTGAAGAGTTGTTTTCCACTCATGGCTTTTCCAATATCTACTCGAATAAGTATCACCACAATATGCCGACCAAGGCGCTTGCTGTTAGCCCTTATATGCTATCTCATGGCGAAGACTGGCAAGACTCTTTGGTACAGAACTATAAACTCGACACAAAGTTAGCAGACTGCAGTGGTAATTTTTTTAATAGCCGCAATAAAATCTTCTTTAATAATGATGTGGCCATGTACACGGCAAATGTTACTGAAGAGACCTGCGAGTTTTATCGTAATGCCTATGCAGACGAAGTGGTATTTGTTCATGAAGGTGAAGGTACACTCTATAGTGAGTATGGCGCGCTTAGCGTTAAAAAGTGGGACTACCTAGTGATCCCTCGCGGCACAACTTATCAGTTAACATTTAATGACTACAGCAATGTAAGACTGTTTGTTATTGAGTCATCAACTATGGTTGAGGTACCAAAGCATTTTCGTAACGAATACGGCCAGATGCTTGAATCGGCGCCCTACTGTGAGCGCGATATCCGCACGCCCGAGTTACAAGAAGCCATCGTAGAGCAAGGCGACTTCCCGTTAGTGTGTAAATTCGGTGATAAGTATCAACTGACATCACTTGAATGGCACCCATTTGATTTAGTCGGCTGGGACGGCTGTGTGTACCCGTGGGCCTTTAATATCCAGGAATACGCCCCTAAAGTGGGTAAAATCCACCTGCCACCATCGGACCACCTCGTATTTACCGCGCACAACTTTGTTATCTGCAATTTTGTACCGCGCCCGTACGACTTTCACCCGCAGTCTATACCTGCACCTTACTATCACAGCAATATCGACAGTGATGAAGTGCTTTATTACGTCGATGGCGACTTTATGAGCCGTACAGGCATTGAAGCGGGTTATATGACACTACACCAAAAAGGCGTGCCTCACGGACCTCAACCAGGCCGTACTGAAGCCTCTATTGGTAAAACCGAAACCTACGAATACGCAGTGATGGTCGATACCTTCGCCCCACTCAAACTCACTGAACATGTAAAGCATTGCATGAGCAACGACTACAACCGTTCTTGGATTGAAAGCTAACGCGATAGTTCATGAATTAAGGCCACCAATAGAGTGGCTGGTATGTAGCATCAAATTGACAGAGGACATTACAATGGCAAGCGAACAAAACCCACTAGGCTTACTCGGCATCGAATTCACCGAGTTTGCCACACCTGAACAAGACTATATGCATCAGGTCTTTATTGATTTCGGTTTTTCATTGCTGAAAAAGTCAAAATCTAAAGAGATTTTGTACTACAAACAAAATGACATTAACTTTCTGTTGAATACCGAACGTAAAGGTTTTTCTGCCGAGTTTGCTAAAAGCCATGGCCCAGCAATTTGCTCAATGGGCTGGCGCGTTGAAGACGCCCAATTGGCTTTTGAAGGTGCGGTTGCGCGTGGCGCTAAACCTGCTGACGATGCAGCCAAAGACATGCCTTATCCCGCAATTTACGGCATTGGTGATAGCCTTATCTATTTCATCGACACCTTTGGTGAAACCGACAATATCTATGCCACCGATTTTGAGGATTTGGACGAACAAGTCATTGTTCAGGAGAAAGGCTTTATCGAAGTCGACCACCTCACCAATAATGTCTACAAAGGCACCATGGAGCACTGGTCAAATTTCTATAAAGACATTTTTGGTTTTACTGAAGTACGCTACTTCGACATTAAAGGCTCACAAACAGCGCTTATCTCATACGCCCTTCGCTCGCCAGATGGCAGTTTCTGTATTCCAATCAATGAAGGTAAAGGCAGCGATAAAAACCAAATCGACGAATACCTACGCGAATACGACGGCCCGGGTGTACAACACCTTGCCTTTAGAAGCCGTGATATCGTGGGCTCACTCGACGCGATGGAAGGCACCTCTATTCAGACCTTAGATATCATTCCTGAATATTACGATACCATCTTTGAAAAATTGCCTCAGGTTACCGAGGATCGTGAACGAATTAAGCATCATCAGATTTTAGTCGACGGTGACGAAGACGGTTACCTACTACAAATTTTCACTAAAAACCTATTTGGGCCAATTTTTATCGAGATCATCCAGCGTAAAAACAATTTAGGATTTGGTGAAGGCAACTTTACCGCACTGTTTGAGTCGATAGAGCGTGACCAAAAACGACGCGGCGTGCTGTAAATAGAAGAATGATTTAGCACTCGTCTCACCATCAAAGACGCTAAAAGTACGCACAAAGGTAACTGCTCAAGCCGTTTAAGCGCTTGAGCTTTACCTCCGTGTTCTTCGTGAAAGCGAAGCGCTTGGTGGTGAGGTTAATGCTTTTAAAAAAGTTATGCTTATACGATACTTTCAGCGTTCGCTAACTCGTTTCTGGACAGAAGTTTGTTGGAGATTGCATCTCGACTAGCCCTTACATCGAAATCAAACTTCGTTTGATAACAAAGCCCCCAAAGACTCGATATATTTTGGCTAAGAGTGGCATCTAACAAAAGTGGTTCCAATGGCCTGCGGCCAGCGCATGTGCAGACACTGCCGTGACACGCAGCAAGTCCATCCTTGGAAGCTCGGCCATGACGTCCATGTCATGGACGGTCACGGCCGTATCTACACCAAGTTGGAACAGCTCACTCTTTAATGTTTAGAGTTGCGGCTAAAGCTCTAGCTAGTTTCTGGACAGAAACAAGTCAGATTATTTACTATGGTTCGGGAAGTTTAGATGAGAAAAAGTATCTCAACTTCCCTAATTCACTCCGACCCCTTTATCCCGTACTTGAAAAAGTTCCTCGCTAGTTAGTTTGCAGCACTAGTGCTGCAAACTAACTGATTAAAAAAACACTGTAAAATCCTCTAAAATTGATTGTTGGATTGTTGGGTCAACTTGTTGTAGAGCTTCGAAAGCAGATTGAACATCGTGATGTCCAGTAAATTGTTGTGTTCTGCTAATGTCAGATCCTAGCTCAATATAAGTGTTTTTCTCATCAAATAAGAAATTAATATCGACACCATTTTTGCAATCTTTGGCAATAGAGAATTCATTTGTTGCGACTAAAAATTCATACCAATATCGGTAATCATTTACTTTAGGAAACTGTTCAAGATCTAACATTGATATATATTGTGAGTCGAACAAACCTTCTATGAGATTAGGAAAGCTTCTGGCTTTAGCAATTAACTCAACCTCACTGATTTTATCTTCAGCGTGTTCTGTATCTGTTGAGCGTAGTAAGACCTTGATAAGTTCTTCTGATTTCTTAGTCGCGATAGTGAGATCGTCGATGAGCCTATTGGTAATTTTGGCATTGTCGCTTCTAGACCTTTCTGCAAGTAAATCATACATCATTCCAGCCCATTGCTTCTTTAGGTAACTCTCCATATCAGAGAAGTCATTGAAAGGCACAATTGCATTGTTAAGGCTGTTTCGTCTTACTTCATCAATGAAGCCAAAAATCTTAATATTATCGATACTCGGATAGTTAATTTGTTCGTAGATATCGCGGTTAGTTTTTTTGTTAGTGATGTAAGTGTAATGATCTGAATGAACAGCGCTTTCAACTAGCGCAAAAACAGGGATTTTGTTTTTAACGGCTTCGCGATACTCATTGTTTGTAATTGAGCCTTCTTTTTCGTTGTGCTCACCGCCGTAACGGCCACCAATAATGAGTATAAATAACTGGCAAGTTGCTACTTCGGTAAGACAAGCATCATGGGTGTGCTGGTCAACACCGTAGTAGACGTCACCATCATCGGATAGCACAGGCTCATAGCCAATCGTTTTCACGAAGTATTTTAGGTTTTCTCTAATGTGCTTTAAGTCGTAGCACGTAGAACTGATGAAGACTCTAGGAATGGCCAAGTGTAAGTCCTTTTATTTTGTAAGATTATCGAGCAAAAAGGCCACACTACTTGCTAACTGTGGTAGCCCGGTTCCTATTGTTATTACTGACGAGGCATTTGCTAACGTTGACCAGATATCTTGCCTCAAATCTGACTTGTTAACGGCCTCTCTGAAGTCAGTATCAATAACTGCTTTACCATATATCGAGTTCAATGATTCAATGATTGGAACATATCCAGTTAAGAAGTATTCATCTATATGATTAATTACAGTATTGAGGCTTCGAACAAGAAATTCCTTTATGTTTAGCTCGAAATCACTCTCCTGAATTTGATTAACCAACCCTTGAAGAGCTTCTTTGGTGTCAGATAGCTTTTCAGCTGGGACCTCTTTAATGCTGGAGTGCGCATTTAGCAGCTGAGCGTGTCCTTTTATGTAATTCATTGAATGCTGGTCGATTAAGCCAATTGTGTTTGACCACTGTGCATTCATATGCACTTTTTTCATTGCATTATTCATTTGACTTGACCAATGGTTAACCGTCACATTGTCAAAAGCACCTATGTCATTAAGAGCCTGAATTATTTTTTCAGTTAAACTGAAAAAACTAGGGACTCTGTGAAGTAAAAGAATTTCATTATTCTCTACATTCAGTAATTGAGATAAGGCTGTTCTAGTTAGTGCTGTAGCAGGTATTTTTCTGCCTTTTTCAAGTAACGTATGTAGTTGCTGGGCAGGATTGTCTATTTGCATGAAATTCACTTAGCTATATTGGTTAACCACTTATTTGAAGCGGATAAAGCAGAAAATATAATGATGTTCATCATATGGTTAAGCAAATCTAATCGATCAGTAAGTGCTTGGCAATAGGTAAAGTTGCCATGTGCGTTGCTTAACCCGCTCTAAATTCATTGGTTGCGAGCCAAATAATGAGGTCATATTATTTTGCTCAATTTAGCAAACGCTTGAGTAACTTTCACGTCTGTCGTTATTAAGCTCGAATTATTGGTTTGACGGTTCTAGGCTATACATTGTTCAAAACATATAAGCCTGTTAGGGGAAAATCCTACCTGTCCTTCAAATGCTAGTCGATGGTCGTATTGAGCCTGTTGTATATGTGCCGCGTTCTACATGCAAGTGCATCATTACAACTAACTCATTTGTAGTGGCAAACTAAAATTGAAGAGACAGCCATCCAGAAGTTTATGTTTATGTGCCACCATAACACAGCAAAAGAGCTCCAAGATGGCCTACACTCACCTTAAAGAAAAGATAGGCATAATTTTTAGACTCTGCAAAACCCTTTCAGATTAGCTTTCCTATAGCCAAAGCTTTACTGCTCCTATTTACCTTTTGTTCTGCGAAAATGATTTTGGGGCATTTTCAATTTATCCATCGAAACCACTATTCCCTAAATGAAGGCACCAATTATCCAGTGTAGGTACAGCTGCGGGCTTCGATGACAGGGATGTCATCGCAGAGCCTACAGGGATTGTACTTGCGGCGTTTCGCAACTGTATCTGCACATACCCCGCTGGAGGCGATTAATAACCATGAAGTGGCAATCCAGAACGAGCTTCCCTGTAGCCACAAAACTAAAAAATGTAATCAGCCTTCATTCCAAGGCTAACCAACTTTGGGGCATTTCCAAGCTAGCAATCAAACCTGCACGGCCCAAATGAAGGCACCAATTATCCGGTGTAGATACAGCCGTGACCGTCCATGTTTTGGTGAGAGGTAACGGAGTTATCAAGTTTTCGAACGAGAGGCAGGATGCCGAACTGGCTTTTTAGCAGGGATGCTATTCGTCATGGCCGAGCTTCCAAGGATGGACTTGTTGCGTGTCACGGCAGTGTCTGCACATAAGGTCGTTCCTTCACATCTGACCCATAGGGATATGGGAAATGTCATTATGATGTAGGGAACATCATTGACCATGTGATCACGACATTCGGACGTCCTGTCCAGCACCCGCTGCAGGCGATTGATAACTCTAAAGCTACGATCCAGAATTCACTATTTGGTAACACAAACCAAAAAATCTCAGTTCTAAAGATCTTTGTTTTGGGCGCTAACAGATTGAATTCAAAAGAGCCAGCTAATGCTGGCTAAACCGTACGTGCTTAGGATCGCTATTTTATATGACTAAAAACTAGCTCACCGACTGGTTTTTATGCTCTCTGCTCTACCCTAACCCACGTTTATTCTCTACACTGTGCCACCTTTTTCTATCCATGCTCGATTAATCTCGATTTGAATTAAATAATGCCAGATTTAACTTTATTAGCCGTGTTTTTACCGACCTTCTTTTTTGTCTCCATTACCCCGGGAATGTGCATGACTCTTGCCATGACGCTGGGTATGAGTATTGGCTTTCGCCGCACGCTATGGATGATGCTTGGTGAGCTCGTTGGCGTCGCCTTGGTGGCCGTCGCTGCAGTCATGGGCGTTGCCAGCATCATGCTTAACTATCCTGAGCTGTTTTCAATTCTTAAATGGGCTGGCGGACTCTATTTAGTCTACATCGGCATTAATATGTGGCGTTCAAGGGGAAAGATGGCGATTGTTGAAGGTCAACAAACATCTAGCGTCAGTAACCTTGAACTTATCTCTCAAGGCTTTTTCACCGCAATCGCTAATCCTAAGGGCTGGGCGTTTATGGTGTCATTACTGCCGCCATTTATTAGTGTTGAACGCGAAGTCGCGCCGCAACTTTTGGCGCTAGTCAGCATTATTCTATTTACCGAATTAACTAGTATGATGGCTTACGCCGCAGGTGGAAAAAGCTTAAGAATATTCTTAAGCCGCGGTGATAACATAAAATGGATGAACCGTATTGCAGGTAGCCTGATGATAGGTGTGGGCCTCTGGTTAGCGCTTGGCTAACCCGTACTTCTAAATAACGTAAGGCTAATTATGGATAATATTAGCCTTATATCTTAAAAACTGTAACGCTATATCCAATAACGTTTAGAGCGAATTTTAGTCAGAGACTCAACCCAAGCTTAGAGCTCTATAAGCTAAAATGGTCATAAATCGATTTACTTTTAAAATGCTAAGCCTGTAGCGCTTAGGGCTTTTCTTTCCTCAACAAGCTTGCCCTTCACCTTCTACTTTGAACATGATTTGCTTATTAAGCACACACTCCCTACTAGCTATTCGCTGCTATCTCACGCAATTCCACGCAATAGCCTAGCCAAGATAAAACAACAAACTAGACACGTGTCTTGAAATTACTGAGTGCACAACTGTATAATTAACTGCCAACCCATTAACAGAGGCACGCGACATGCTAAAAAAAACAGGACCAACCCTTTTTAACAACCTCATCACTACTTTAATCATCACTAGCGGCTTTCTCACCTCAACGGCATCAAGTGCGATGACCATCGAAGGTCAAAAAGTATCAGTCAGCGCCAATGACTCAACGGTCTACGTATCAGCCTACATGGCACCGGTGCTTTGTTCCAAAGGTGGGGTAAAGTTAACCGCAGTTGGCGAATTTTCTATCGATATAGTGTCAATCTACTGCCTAAATGATGCCCAAGTGGATAAGCTCATCGAGGGGCTACAAGAGGCGAAAGCCGAGTCTGCAAAGCTAAAAGCACTGTCAAACTAAAAGCCTTTATAGTGGCTTAATGATCTAAGTATTAATGCTAGAAATATTAATGATTTATGTATCGGCCTTGATAGCCCTATACCAGATTAGTTTCACACAAGCAGTAACGCTAATCACAAGCGTTATAAAGCAGCTAAGGACCCCCTATGAACAATATTGTCACCCTTAAAGCAAACCTAGCCAGCGCCTTAAATCGTCAACGTTTAGCAGAAGAGCGTCAACTAACTCTGAACTGGTTTGAGCGTATGTTAGATCACTCTCTAGCTAATGCTGATACTCGGGTCGATGCAGCAAGAAAAGCACTGAGTGAGGCAACACATCAAACAAAGCAATGTAGATCAGGTCTTTACGATACGCTATGCAGTGGTGATTACGAAAATACCAACATCGTAAATGCCACAGCGGCAGTAATTATTCGAGCCATTGTCAGGTAATAAGTGACGCTTTGATGCCAATTAACGGTATGAGAAATAATCAGTTTTTCTATTTGATTGAGTACTGACATTACATCCTCCACACAATGGGGTTTTAAGGGTTAACAATGAACTACCTAGTAAACAATAAGCGTCATCACGACCATGTGCATTATTACGGTACAGGCGCAATCTTTGATATCGAGCCACACCAACACGGCCACACAGAGTTAGTACAAGCTAAGGTTGGTGATTCAATGTTCGTTATCAATAACAAACTTAATGTTGAGTTTGAACATGAGATCACCAAGATAGAAACTGTGGGCAGTTTTCTCGTGTTCTTTGGTCGACGGATAAAGCGCCCTAGCCTGTACTACCCCACATTCATCCGTCAGCGGAAGATCGAATCAGCTAAGATAAGCGAGCACAAAATGTTGCGCGGTTTTAATGCTGTAGCGTTTAGCTAACCACCACAGATCCTTTGTTAGTTACTGAAAGATTAGCACTAAATTTAAACAGTACAGTATGAACATCAACCATGTATTAAGCTGAAATCAATCACAAAGAGTTGCCTGCTATCTCATTGATGCTACTGCTCAGTTAGTAGTGTGAAAATAGGATCGATTGCCCCGACTTGCATTTAACACCAATAAACGTCACATTGCTGTCACGATATTTGAAACACACTGGTTTCAATCAACAACATTTAGCGCCACTTCTGTGACGACTACGACTCACTCGTTTCCTTGCTTTTATAACCGTTAATCATCATATTTGGGCAATAACAATAAATACAAAGGATTGAAAATGCGCGCTTTTAAGACTCTAGCTGACAAGACCCTAGCCCTTAAAACCTCAGACTTTAAAACTTCTTACCCTAAAATATCTGGCTTTAAAGTATTAGCCTTCACCATTTCGATGGCTATCCCCTTGACTACTCTAACGCTTGCTGCAAGTTTCCCATTACAAGCAACAGCTAAAGAAACCTCGATTTATAGCCATATGGCGACCGCTCAACCTATTTGGGCACAGCATGGCATGGTATCGAGTCAGGAGGCGCTTGCGACTCAGGCGGGGGTTGAAATTTTAAAACAAGGCGGCAACGCGGTTGATGCCGCGGTGGCTGTTGGTTTTAGCTTGGCTGTAACACTGCCAAGAGCGGGTAACATCGGTGGCGGTGGCTTTATGCTAGTTCACCTAAGCGAGCCCAATAAAACCATCGCTATCGATTATCGCGAAATGGCGCCCGCTAAAGCCCATCGTGATATTTTCCTCGATGAACAAGGTAATCCCGTGGATAAGCTAAGCCGTGAACATGGTCTTGCAGTAGGCGTCCCTGGCACTGTGATGGGAATGGAGCTTGCATTAGAAAAATACGGCACCATGACCATGAAACAGGTGAGTCAAACTGCGATTAACCAGGCTAAAGAAGGAATTAAAGTCACACCGGATCTGCATGCCTCTTTATCTGGCCTTAAACGCCGCATCGCCCAATGGCCTAGTTCTGCCGAAATATTTTACAAAGCCGATGGGAGTGACTACCAAACCGGTGAACTATTAAAACAGCCGGAATTAGCGCACTCGCTTTCATTAATCGCCAAACACGGTAGTAAAGGCTTCTATGAGGGCGAGACCGCACAAAAGCTGGTTAACGCCATCCAATCTGCTGGCGGGATCATGACCTTAGGCGATCTTAAACACTATAAAGTAATTGAGCGAGAGCCCGTTGTCGGTGAGTACCGAGGTTATCAAGTAGTCTCTATGCCACCGCCTTCATCGGGCGGCATTCACATTATCGAAATGCTCAATATGCTAGAAGGCTACCCCATAAAAGAGCTTGGCCTTAACACGGCAGCCACCTTGCATTTGATGACTGAGGCGATGAAACGCGCCTATGCCGACCGCAGCGAATACTTAGGCGACCCTGATTTTTATGATGTGCCTGTTAACGCATTAGTGAGTAAGGATTACGCTAAGCAATTAGCCAAGCAAATCTCATTAGATAAGACTACGCCAAGCACAGACATTAAGCCCGGCAAACTTGCCCCCTATGAGAGCAATCAAACCACACATTACTCTGTGGTGGATAAATGGGGTAACGCCGTATCAAATACTTATACCCTCAACTTTAGCTATGGCTCAGGCCTAGTCGCTAAAGGGACGGGGATTCTACTCAATAATGAAATGGATGACTTTTCGGCTAAACCGGGCGTGCCTAACGGCTATGGTCTGGTTGGCGGTGAAGCTAATGCAGTAGAGGCAAACAAGCGTCCTTTAAGCTCGATGAGCCCAACCATTGTGATGAAAGATGGCAAACCTTATATCGTCACAGGTAGCCCTGGGGGATCACGCATTATTACCACTACGATGCAGATCATCATGAATGTGATTGACCACGATTTAAATATTGCCGAGGCCACCAATGCGCCGCGCGTTCATCACCAATGGCTGCCCGATGTTTTGCGGGTTGAGCATACGCTCAATCGAGATACACTGACCTTACTCAAGGCCAAAGGCCATGAGGTAAAAGTGAATAATGCCATGGGTTCGACGCAATCGATTATGGTTACAGAACAAGGTATTTTTGGCGCAAGTGATCCGCGCCGCGCAGGTAGCGAGACCGCTGGCTATTAACGTCATTGCAATAGGCGTTTAGACTAAGCCGTTTAATACAAAACCGGCCCTTAGCATAGTGCATAGCTAAGGGCCTTTTTGTGGATAGATCAAAACCGCACTATTGATTCAGCAGCTTATGAATCAGCAGCTTAAAAGCGATTACTCAGTCACAGTATTTGGCTTAATAACGCTCTAGGATGCTTAGCAAGAATCGAAATAGCATTTTAATAAACCTTCATTTTGCGGAGCCTAACAATGAGCCCTACTCTACACAACCAACACTCCCATAAAGTTACCCCGATTATTCTTGACTGCGATCCAGGCCATGATGATGCCATTTCATTAATTTTAGCAATGAGCAGCAATAAGCTTAATCCTTTAGCGGTAACCACCAGCGCAGGCAATCAAACTCCCGATAAAACCTTAAACAACGCGCTGCGTATTTTAACCTTACTTGAGCGTCACGATATCCCCGTTGCCGCAGGCGCACCTAAGCCGTTAGCTCGTGAGCTGATTATTGCGGATAATGTGCATGGTGAAAGTGGCTTAGATGGCCCAAAACTGCCCGATCCAGCTTTTGCACCGCAATCGATATCTGGCATTGAGCTGATGGCGCAAAAAGTACGTGAAAGTGACGAAGCGGTAACGCTAGTGCCCTCTGGGCCGTTAACCAATATCGCACTGTTTTTAGCGACCTACCCTGAACTTCATTGCAAGGTAGAGCGGATCGTGTTGATGGGCGGCGCTGCCGAAGCGGGTAACTGGACACCAGCAGCTGAGTTCAATATCTTTGTTGATCCAGAAGCCGCCGACATGGTGTTTAAGTCTGGTATTCCTATCACCATGTGTGGCCTTGATATTACTCACCAAGCACAAATTATGGATGAAGATATTGAGCGTATTCGTAAAATACCTAACCCTGTGGCTAAGTGTGTTGCAGAGTTGCTCGACTTCTTTATGATCTACCACAGAGATCCTAAGTGGGGCTTTGAAGGCGCTCCACTACACGACCCTTGTACTATCGCTTGGCTACTTAAACCTGAGCTATTCACCTCATACGACTGCTGGGTTGGCGTAGAGACTAAGGGCGAATACACCCAAGGCATGACGGTTGTTGATCGTTACCAATTGACCAATAACCCTCACAATACTCAAGTGTTATGTAAACTCGATCGACAAGGTTTTGTTGATTTAATCGTTGAATGCTTAAACGCATATAACTAATGATTTTTAGCTAATGAGCTGCAGCTAGCCTGTTATCGCTAACGCTGTACTGATAGCGCTGTACTGATAGCGCTATATTGATAGCACTAAATTGATAGCGCTATATTGATAGCGCTGTACTGATAGCGCTATATTGATAGTCCTATATTGATAGTCCTATATTGATAGTCCTATATTGATAGTCCTATATTGATAGTCCTATATTGATAGTCCTATATT